>DASRNA010000122.1:0-8214 GCA_035647655.1 Clostridia bacterium
TACAAAGATCTATATTAATCCAACAGGCCGCTTTGTTATAGGTGGCCCCCAGGCTGATACGGGGGTTACAGGAAGAAAGATTATTGTTGATACCTATGGTGGTTATAGCCGCCATGGCGGGGGAGCTTTTAGTGGCAAAGATCCAACAAAGGTGGATAGATCAGCCAGTTATGCTGCCCGTCATGCAGCCAAGAACCTTGTGGCTGCTGGCCTGGCCAAAAAAGTTGAAATAGGACTAAGCTACGCCATAGGAGTGGCCAAACCTGTTAGCATCTATGTAGACAGCTTTGGAACTGGTCTTGTCAGTGATAAGAGGCTAGGAGAAATACTTGATAAACACTTTGATTTTAGGCCAGCTTCTATTATAGAAAACTTAGACCTTCGTCGACCCATCTATAGACAAGTGGCAAGTTATGGCCACTTTGGCAGGGATGAACTGGACCTTAGCTGGGAGCGCCTGGACAAGGTAGAAGCACTAAAAAAAGAAATTTGAAGGTAAAACCCCTTTAGCAGGGGTTTTTTTCTGTTATACTAAGGCAGAGGTAAATGTGGAATTTTCTGGAAATGTTGCTGAAATAATATTTGAAAGCCCTAGAGACTATTATAAGGTCCTGCTTGTAGAAGGAGAGGAGGAAGTCCTTGTAGTGCAAGGAAATCTTCCTGGAATAGGACTAGGGGACTATGCTGTTTTTAAAGGGGATATGGAAGTCCATCCCCGTTTTGGCGAGCAATTAAAGGTCCATTCCTTTGAATTTAGTCAGCCCACCCAGGTTGATAGTATTGAAGCCTTTTTAAGTTCAGGACATATAAGAGGAATTGGCCCTGTTATTGCCAGTCGTATTGTGGAGGCCTTTGGGGCCAAGACCCTGGATGTGATGAACTATGAGATTGATCTTTTACGCCGGGTTCCTGGTATTGGCCAAAAGACCTTTGAAAAAATCAAAGCAGATTATCTGGCCATGGGGACAAAAAAAGACATGATTTTGTATATCCAAAATCTAGGCTTTAGTCCCTTTTTAACGGCCAGAATCCTATCGGCCCTTGGAGAAAGTGCCAGAAGTATTATTGAACAAAACCCCTATAGGCTGATGGAAATAGAAGGAATAAACTTTGAGAGCTGCGAAAAAATTGCCAGAAAATCTGGTTTTTCCCTGGATGATAAAAGAAGACTCCTGGCCTTTATGCAGGACCACCTTCAAAAAGCCCTCTATCAGGGTCATATCTATCTTCCCAAGGAAATCCTCCTAGAGGAAATGGGGCGCCTGGAAATCTTTACTGAAGAAGACCTTGAAGGGATCTTTGTTGAGGGCCATCTTATAAAAGAAAAAGACCGGATCTATCTGCCCCATGCCTATGAGGCAGAAGGAAGGGTGGCTGCGGATCTACTGCGCATTAGTAAGAGTCCTCTAGAAGAAAAAATTCTTGATGAGGACCTGCTAGAAGAAGACCTTGGACTTGCACTCTCAGAGGAACAAGTCCAGGCCCTTAGAACCACCCTAAAGTCTCCCCTAAGTATTATTACCGGAGGCCCAGGAACAGGCAAGACCACCTTAATTCACGCCCTAGTCAAGATCTTTCCTGAGGGCCTTTCTCTTTGCGCCCCCACTGGTAGGGCGGCCAAAAGAATGGAAGAGACCACAGGCAGGCAGGCAGTAACCATACATAGATTATTAGAGTATCGCTATGATGAAGAAAAGGCCCTTTTAGGCTTTGATCGCAATCGAGACAATCCCCTAGAGGCAAAGGTTCTTATTGTTGATGAAGTCAGTATGGTGGATATTTTTCTTATGAAACAGTTTTTGGAGGCCTTTCCTGATCAGGGGCGTCTGGTTTTTTTAGGCGATGAGGACCAGCTACCCTCAGTGGGTCCAGGTAGAGTCCTAGCAGATATGATTTCTTCTGGAACCTTGGCAGTGTCAAGACTAGAGCAAATCTTTAGGCAGGAAGAAGACTCCCTAATCCCTGCAAATTCCGCCAAGGTCCTTAGGGGAGAAGAAGACCTATTAAAAAGCAGCAAGGGTGATTTTTTTATGATCCCCACCCAGGGGCCGCAGGGCCTGGTAGATTTAGTTAAAAACCGCTTAGCCCCCTATTATGGCTTTGACCCCCTATGGGAAATACAGGTATTAACCCCAACCAAGGGCGGAATAATGGGGACCCGCTCCCTTAACCGCGCCCTACAAGAGGCCCTTAATCCCTATAAGGGAGGTCCTAAAATCCACCATGGAGAGCGAGTCTTTCAAATAGGCGACAAGATTATGCAAACGCGAAACAACTACCAAACAGAGTGGGAGGACCAAAAGACCCTTGAAAGGGGCCAAGGCATCTTTAATGGAGATATAGGGGAAGTGATTGATATTGTAAAAGGCGAGATGGTCATCTTATTTGATCGAATCAGGCTGGCCCGCTACAGTGGAGACCAGCTGATGGACCTTGAACACGCCTATGCCATGACCATCCATAAGAGCCAGGGCAGTGAGTTCGACTGTGTGGTCCTGGCCGCCCAAAATGTACCCCCAGTCCTATGCAATCGCAATCTTTTGTATACAGGAATGACTCGGGCTCGAAAACTCCTAGTCATTTATTATGAAAATAGAAGCCTTAGACAGATGATAAAAAAAGTTGATAGCTTTGAGCGCTATAGCGCCCTAGGAGAGCTCCTAGCAGATTACAATCAGGAAGACTAGTGAAAAGCTAGTCTTTTTTAGTCTAGACAGGCTAAACTCAGACTATGGCATTATTTGGTTTTTATCGGTGTGAGCTCTGTAATAGGGAGCTTTTTGAAGAAAAATATTTTTGCTCCAAATGTATGAAGGAGCTAGAAGTCTTTCTGCAGATGGATCGTAGAGAAGAGGAGGGCTACTATGTCTACTCCCTCTTTTTTTACCAGGGGGCCATTATCGATTTAATTCGAAAATGGAAATTTCATGGGTCCCCCTATCTTGTAGAACCCCTAAGCCAGCTTCTAAGTAGCTTTATCCTAGAAAACGACCTCCATGTGGAAGCCTTTAGCTATATTCCCATGCATAGAAAAAAACGCCTGATTAGGGGTTTTGACCCTATGGAGGATCTTTCCAGAGACCTTGCTAGGCGAATGAAAAAAGAGCATCATCAAGTTCTTTCAAGAAAGCGAAATACCAAGGCCCTTTATAAGATGAAGGCAGAAGAAAGAAAAAAGGAGCTAAAGGATTGTTTTAGTCCACTTTCTGGAGCGCAGAATCTACGCCTTGCCATTGTGGATGATATTTTTACCAGCGGCGCCACAACAAAAGAAGCGGCTCGTAGTCTTTTTCAAGCAGGTTATGAGGAGTTTTATTTTTTGATTATAGCAAAATAAGAGATTTGTTTTGCACTTTGGGGTATAATAAATATAAGGTAATATTTACTACCTAGGCATGAAACTATTTGAATAGGAAGAGGTTTAATCATGAAATTTGAAATTAGTGGTAAAAATTATCACGTTGATGATGATCTTCGTAATCGGGTGGAAGACAAACTCAGCAAGTACAATCCATATTTTAATGAGAATGTTACTGCTATAGTGAATTTTTCACAAGTAAAAAATCTCAACAATGTAGAAATCACTATTCCGCTAAAAAACGGAGCCATTATCCGAGTGGAAGAGCAAAGTTTTGAGATGCTAACAAGTATAGACAGAGCGGTAGATAAGCTAGACCGTCAAATTAGAAAACATAAAACAGCCCTAAGAAGACGCTATCAAAACCATGACTCCATCCGTTTTGAAGAAATACCTGAGGTGGAAGAGGAAACAGAAGAAATTCAAATTGTTCGTACAAAGAACTTTCCTATCAAGCCTATGAATCCAGAAGAAGCAGTTATGCAAATGGAGTTAATAGGCCATGATTTCTTTGTTTTTTTGAACTCTGAAACCGATGAAGTCAATGTTGTTTATAAAAGAAAAAGCAGTGGTTACGGTTTAATTGAGCCAATTCTTTAGTAAAAAAGATGGGACTGTTTCTATAAGTAAAAGATAAATAATCTTAGCCAAATCCCCAGAGTTCATTATTCTGGGGATTATATTTTTTATATCTAGATGTTAGGGCTAAATTGGGGTAAGATAAAGGAAAAGAAATAATAGCCAATAATAAAGGAGGCCACTTATAATGGTGTATGAAAGCGCAAAAAAATCAATTGATAATAAAACTGAAAAACTCTCAGAATTAGCAAAGAAAATATGGGACTATCCTGAGCTTGCCTTTAATGAGCATAGGGCCGCTTCTTGGACGGCAGACTTTTTACAAGAAGAAGGCTTTGAAGTTGAGACGTCCTATGCTGGTCTACCCACAGCAATTAAAGCCACCTGGGGAAGCGGCAAGCCGGTCATTGGATTTTTAGGTGAGTATGACGCCCTTCCTGGAATGAGTCAAAAAGTTTCTAGCCAAAAAGAAGCCCTTAAAGAGGGCGGACCTGGCCAGGGCTGTGGACATAATCTTTTAGGCGTGGCCCATGTAGGGGCAGTTCTTGGTATGAAAGCAGCCATGGAAGAAAAAAATCTGCCAGGAACCATTATTTACTACGGCTGTCCTGCCGAGGAAGTTCTTACTGGCAAGGGCTTTATGGCCAGGGGCGGGGCCTTTAAGGAGATGGACCTTGTAATGGCTTGGCATCCTGCAACCCGAAATGGGGTTAGCCTGGGGACCATGACGGGTCTTAATAGCGCACGCTTTCATTTTAAGGGACGCACCGCCCATGCGGGAGGAGATCCTCACAATGGTCGAAGTGCCCTGGATGCTGTGGAACTAATGAATGTAGGAGCCCAGTATTTAAGAGAGCATGTAACCGATGATGTGCGAATTCATTATATTATCACTGAAGGCGGCGTTGCCCCTAATATCGTTCCAGACCGCGCCTCTTCCTGGTACTATGTGCGGGCCCTATCCCGTGAGGCCGTAGTAGAAACCTATAATAGGCTGTTAAAAATAGCAGAAGGGGCAGCCCAAATGACAGAAACCCAGGTAGAAGTAGAGTATCTAGGGGGCTGTTATAATACACAACAAAATAAGGTCTTGGCCGAGCTAGTCCATAAAACAATGGAGGAAACCGAGCTTCCCCAGTGGACAGAAGAAGAAATAGATTTTGCCAGAAAACTCAATAAGGTCAGTGCCAACTATGATGAACTTGTGGCCAAGGGCAAGGCTTCTAAAGAGGAACAAATTCACAGCCAGGTTGATCCCATTACAAATAGAAATGGCTATGGATCTACCGATGTGGGCGATGTCCAGCATCTGGTGCCTGGTGTTACTTTTACTAGCGCAACTTACAATATTGGGGCTGCTGGTCATAGCTGGCAGGTTACGGCTTGCTCTGGTAGTTCAATTGGCATAAAGGGAATGATTTTGGCTGCTAAGGTTATGGCAGTTTCTGGCCTAAAGCTAATAGAAGACCCTAAGCTGGTAGAAGCAGCAAAAAAAGAATTTGATGAAACCATGAAGGGAAGAAGCTATGAATGTCCTATTCTTGCAGAAACTCCCCTTCCTCAGCCATAAAAAAAAGAGTTTCGACTCTTTTTTTTCTTGCTTGCAAGGCTTTGAATTGGTACTATTAAGGGGAAATGAGGGAAAAAATGAAATTACTAATAAAAGGAAAAACAAAAGACCTCTATCAAGTAGAAGATGGTCTCTATAAACTTCACTTTAAAGATGATGTAACAGGAGCTGAGGGCGCCTTTGATCCAGGGGCCAACCAGGTGGGCCTTGTGATGGAGGGGGCGGGAAAAGCCGGCCTTCGTATGAGTAAGTATTTTTATGAAAAATTTAATGATATGGGAATTACTACCCACTACGTGTCTTCAGATCTAGAGGAAAACACCATGACGGTTTACCCAGCAGAGAGTTTTGGTAAGGGAGTAGAGGTAATCCTTCGCTACAGGGCCGTGGGTAGCTTTGTGCGCCGATATGGACTCTATGCTAAGGAAGGCATGGCCCTTGATGCCTACGTCGAATTTACCCTAAAGGATGATAAGAGGGGGGATCCTCTTATTACCAAGGAAGCCCTGGAGGCCCTGGGGATTATGAGAGCAGAAGAGTACCAGGAGCTGACCAGGATGACAAAAAAACTAGGAGCCATTATTCGAGAGGACCTGGCTAAAAAGGGCCTGGAGCTCTATGATATGAAATTTGAATATGGCCGAATTGGAAAAGAAAAAAAACTTGCTCTGATTGATGAAATATCCGGTGGAAATATGCGAGTGTATAAAGATGGCCTATATGTAGAGCCCCTTACACTGGAGAAAGTATTTTTAGGTGACTAGGATGAAGACCGACATACTCTTATCTCGGATTAAAGTAAAGACCTGCTATGGCACTTTTCCTGAGAAAGTAGATCATATCAGTCTAGATTCAAGACAAGTAAAAAAGGGGGGAGTATTTGTGGCCAGGGTTGGTTTTAATGTTGACTCTCACCGCTTTATTCCTGATGTCATCTCCCAGGGTTGCCGCTTTATTGTGGCGGACCGCTATCTAGAGCTGCCAGAAGATGTGGGCCTTGTGCTAGTAAAAGATACTCCCAGGGTGGCCAGCTTACTGGCCCAGTATATTTATGATTTTCCCAGCAGCAAGATGCATGTGGTGGGAGTAACTGGCACCAGTGGCAAAACATCCACGGCAACAATGATCCACTCCCTGTTGGGCCTAGTGGAAGAAAAATCAGCTATTATTGGAACCAATGGTTTTTCTGTAGGAGAAGAAAGAACCCTAAATATCAATACCACACCAGAAACAACCCTCCTAACCCAGCAGTTTGCCCAGGCTGTGGAGAAAAAAGCCCAGCATATGGTAATGGAGGTCAGCAGTCACGCCCTAAGCCTGGGAAGAACAGCAGGCATTGATTATGACATTTCTATTTATACCAATCTAAGCCATGAGCATCTGGATTTTTATCGTGACCTTTACCACTATGGCTATACCAAGGGCATGCTTCTTTCTCAGATGGGAAGTGATCTGCGCCGGGAGAAATATGTCATCCTTAATGCAGATGATCCCTTCTTAGAGGAAATGCGCTGGGAGAGTCCATATGAAATCCTTACATTTTCCTTAAAGGATAAGGAGGCAGACTTTTATGCCTATAATCTTAAGGAGGGCCCAGAGGGCACAGCCTTTAGTCTAAGTTGCCCTGAGGGTGAGTTTGCACTTGTGTCACCCTACCTAGGAACCTTCAATGTAGAAAACCTCCTCTGCGCCCTAATGACCCTTTGGCTTAAAGGGTTTGCTATGGAAGAAATACTTCCTCTGGTGGAAAAGATGCCTCCCATTGAAGGCCGCTTACAGTTTGTGGGAAAAGAAGAACTTCCCATTACCCTACTGGTGGACTATGCCCTAACGCCCGATGGACTAAGTCGCCTGCTTGATGCGGTCAGGCCCCTAGTTAACCAGCGCTTGATTCTTTTAACGGCCATGTGGGGAATGGGTCGGGATATAACCAAGGCCCCTAAAATGGGGGAAATATCTTCTGTGGCCGACTATGTTGTTTTTACCAACAACCATCCAGGAGATGATGATCGCCAGCGCCTGGTGGATGAACTAGAAAAGGGCATTACTCATAAAAACTATAAGAAATTTCTGGAAAGAAAAGACGCCATTGAGCACGCCATAGAAGTCAGCCAGCCAGGAGATGTGGTCCTTCTTTCAGGGCGTGGCAGTGAACCCTTTATGTACGTAGAAAAAATGAAAAGGATTCCCTTTAGAGATGATCTTATTGCACTGGAATTTGCTAGGAAGAAATACAATGACCAGTGAATTTATGGTATGATAGAAAAGAGTCTGTTACAGACTCTTTTCTATAGAGCCAGGAGGGAAGATGAGCTATTTTGCCTTATACAGAAAATATAGGCCCGAAGATTTTTATGATTTTGCAGGGCAGGATGAAATAACAAAAAGCTTGCGCTATCAAGTTAAAACTAGCACCTTCGGTCACTGCTATCTTTTTAGTGGGATTCGAGGAACAGGGAAAACTTCCATGGCCAAGGTTTTTGCCAAGGCCGTAAATTGTCTTAATCCAAAAGAAGGCAATCCTTGTGGAGCCTGCGATAGCTGCATAAGCGCTAAAAAAGGCCTTTCTCTAGATGTCGTAGAAATGGATGCTGCTAGTAATAATGGAGTAGATGATATCCGTGAGTTAAGAGAAAATGCGCGTTTTTTGCCTGCGGGAAGTAAATATAAAGTATATATAATAGATGAAGTTCAGATGCTCTCTACC
>DASRNA010000123.1:0-9686 GCA_035647655.1 Clostridia bacterium
GCAGAAATATTCATACAAAAAGATGCACTTTTGGGTGCATCTTTTTTTATGAATCTTTTTGATTAAGCCGCTGGACTATTTCTAATTAGTCGATGCTCAATGGTTTTTGGATCAAACTTAAGTTTGGTAAAAATAAAATCCATAATAACTCCTGTTACAAAAGCAAAGATTAGAGTTCCAATCCAAACCTGGCCGCCCATTAAGTAACCAAAAAAGGTGACTACTATTTCAAGAATCCGACGAGCAAAGCCATTGGATATCTTAAAGCGCCTACTAAGAAATACCATAAGTGCATCCCTAGGTCCTGCTCCAAAGGCAGCACTAATGTAAAAATAGGTTGCAAAGGAAATGATAATCATAGCAATAAAGACATAGATTAAACTTTGAACAAAAGAAGCAGATATCGGAACGAGCCCACTAGAAAGAATAAGATCAAATTGTAGGCCTATAAGTATCATATTTAAGATTCCGCCATAGCCTAGGGCTTCTTTTTTAATTACCACAAAAACCATTATTATTGCACCAACAAGAATACCAGCTTGACCGATTGAAAGACCAGTCACATTAGAAAGGCCTACATGGAAGGCTTCCCAAGGTGCATATCCAATATGAGCTTGATAGCCAACAACCATGCCCAAGGAATAGAGAAACAGCCCAAAAAACAATTTAAAGATATCAGAATACATCTTTTTCATAGTAACCCTCCTTATTAAAGCTACTAAACCATTATAGGGGATAGTTAGATCAAATAATAGATGCATAATATTTTGCATCTTTAAGAAATTGATGTATACTTATAGAGGAGGAGTTATGCAAAAGGAGATTTTAAAGATACTTCTTGAACATATGCATGAAGGAGTTCATGTTGTTGATCAAGAAGGAAATAGTCTTATATATAATGAAGCCTTATCCAAAATAGAAGGGTTACTGCCCGAGGAAGTTTTAGGAAAGAAAATAAAGGACCTTTTTCCCTATCTCAACGATGAGTCGTCCACTTTAATTCAGGCCATGCATACGGGCAAAAAACAGTATCAAAACCTGCAAGATTATACAAACTTTCGTGGGGAGCGAATCTCCACTATGAATAGAAGTTACCCTATTATAAAAGAGGGAAAGATTATAGGAGCCATAGAGCTGAGCAAAGATGTGTCTCATCTTGCTGAGCTTAGTAAAGAAGTAGGAAAGTTTAAAGGAAAAAACAAAAAAAACTTCAAGCCCAATTACTATACCTTTGATCATATAGTAGGGGAGAGTCCGGCTATTAAAGAGGCCCTTAGAAGGGCAAAACGCTGTGCTAAAAGTGATAGTACAGTGCTCATTTATGGAGCTACAGGAACAGGAAAAGAACTTTTTGCTCAATCCATTCATAATGCCTCTAGAAGAAAGGCCCACCCCTTTGTTGCTGTTAACTGTGGAGCACTCCCAGGAACTTTGCTTGAGAGCATCCTTTTTGGCACTGTTCGTGGTGCCTATACGGGCTCGGTCGATAGCAGGGGTCTCTTTGAACAGGCTGATGGGGGAACGCTATTTCTTGATGAGATCAATTCCATGAGTTTGGAATTACAAAGTAAGCTTTTACGAGTTCTTCAAGAGAGCTCCATTCGAAAGGTCGGAGGCGAGAAGGAGCATTATATTGATGTTCGTGTTATTGCTGCTACAAATAAAGATCCCCTTATTCAAGTAGAAGAAGGAAGCCTTAGAAAAGATCTTTATTATAGACTAAATGTCTTGCCTTTATATTTACCTGAATTAAGAGAAAGGGTGGGGGATATTGAAATACTTAGCAAGTATTTTCTAGAAAAAAACCTTGAAGAAAACCAGCAGATCAAAGGTCTTTCAGAGGAATTAATAAAAAATTTACAAAGGCATCCATTACCAGGAAATGTGAGGGAACTAGAACATTTAATCAAAGCGGCTATTAATCTTAAGGATGATGATGGTGAACACTTGCAGATTAGTGATATGCCAAATAGCTATTTTTTTGAAAGAGAAATGGGAGAACTTTATAACTTAGAGGATCGACCCCTTCAAGAGTATTTAGAAGAGTTGGAGAGAAATTTAGTCGCTTTAGCCTTCGCAAAAGAAAATAGCAATGTAACCAGGGCAGCAAAACGTCTTGGGATCAGTCGACAGAGTTTGCAATATAAACTTAAAAAATACAGCATTGAGTAGCAAAAAGTTTTGCTATAGGCGCAAAAACATTTGCGGTCTTTTATTATAATTGGTTAAGAAGGAGCATTTAGCAAGGTTAATTAGCTGGCACAAACCTTGCTATTACAATAGTATAAAAATACCTGGAGGTAAAAGATGAAAGAAAACGTTCGTGTAATTATTTGGGGACCCGGAGCAATGGGCGGTGGCATGGCAAAAATGCTACTTAAGAAAAAAGGCGTTGAAATTGTAGGTGCAATTGGAAACCGTTCCAAGGGTAAAGATTTTTACCAACATATTGGAGCAGAACAAGGTAATAATCCAGATCTTATTATTGGTAGTGCCGAAGATGTTATTAAACCAGGTGCTGCTGATATTGTTATGCTAGCGACGGATTCTTTTACTAAGGCAAGTTTTCCTAAAATGAAAACAATCCTTGAAAACAAAATGAATTGCATTACTACTGCTGAAGAAATGGCTTATCCTAAAGCTCAAACTCCAGAACTTGCGGAAGAACTTGATCGTTTAGCCAAGGAAAATGGCGTTACAATCCTAGGTACTGGTATCAATCCAGGACTTATTATGGACTTACTAGTAGTAATGTGGACTGGATGTATGGAAGAAGTAGAAGAAATTACTTCTCGCAGAGTAAATTCTCTGTCTCCCTTTGGCGAGCTAGTTATGCATGAGCAGGGAGTAGGAATTACTGTTGAAGAATTCAATGAAAGAAAAGCTGCTGGCAAAATGACAGGTCATGTTGGTTTTGCTGAGTCAGTTCAAATGATAGCCGATGGGATTGGTTGGAAACTTGATAAATTTGAACAAGATATGGAACCCATTGTTACTGATGTTGATAGAAAATCTTCCCATGGTTTTGCCAAGGCAGGCAACCTTGCTGGAGTAAATATGACAGCAGAAGGATATGTAGACGGAGTTGCTCGTATCCATATGCAACATCCTCAACAAATTGAACCAGAACAAGTTGGCATTAATACAGGTGACTATGTTACTATCAAGGGCTCTCCCAATGTAAATATGGCTAATAGTCCTGAGATTGAAGGCGGAATTGGCACTTATGCAATGTGCGTTAATATGATTCCCCACGTTATAAATTCAAGACCTGGCCTAAAAACTATGCTTGATCTTCCATGTCCCCGCGCTATTATGGGTGATATGAGAGATCTTATCGAAGAATAGGAGAAAAGAATGATTAAGAAAAACACATGGGTTCGTATACATGATATTGTATTAAAACCCGAAGAACGTGCAGATAATATTCCTGAAGACACAAAAGCTGTGCCCCTAGAATTTTGGACAAAGGGCTATCTACTAGAAGACGCTAATATGGGAGATGCAGTCAAGGTAAAAACCAAGGCTGGAAGAATTGTCGAAGGAAAACTGGTTGAAGTGGACCCACAATATCAACTAGACTATGGCAAGCTTGTTCCTGAACTCTTAAGAGTAGGCGAAGATGCCCGTAGAATATTAAGGGAGGGGAAATGAAAAATTATAATGATTTAATGGCAAGAAAAAACGAAATTATGAAAACCGCTGTAGGTATTGACTATGATACTTTTGAACTTGAAGGTTGTGCCTTTGATTTTGAGCGTATGATGCGTGAAACAGGATATACAATCGAAGAGCTTAGAGAAATTCAAGAGTACTTCTTTGTAGGCCATACACCTATAATTGAAATGTATAATCTCACAGAACTTGCAAGAAAATATGCCAAACCCGGATATGGGGCGAGGATTATGATAAAAGATGAAGCCACCAATCCCTCAGGAAGCTTTAAAGCACGCCGCGCCAGCATTGCTGTGCACCAAGCCAAAAAACTTGGTTATAAGGGGATTATGGCTGCTACCAGTGGTAATTATGGAGCAGGGGTTGCATCCTTAGCAGCAAAGGTTGGTCTTGATTGTATCGTTGTTCAGGAAACCTATGATAGCAGGCATGTAGGTCAACCTGAAATTGTTGAAAAAGCTCGTGCTTGTGAAGCCTATGGTGCGGAAGTTATGCAGCTTACTGTAGGTCCTGAGCTCTTTTATGTATTCTTAGATATACTCGAAGATACAGGCTACTTCAATGCTTCTCTTTATACGCCTTTTGGAATTGCTGGTGTTGAAACTCTTGGTTATGAAATTAGCATGGATATGAGAGAAAAATACGGCAAAGATCCTGAGGTTGTAGTGGTAACCAATGCAGGTGGAGGAAATCTTACAGGAACAGCTAGAGGCCTTATTAAAGCAGGAGCCACAGATACAAAGATTGTTGCTGCTTCTGTTGATCTTTCTGGGCTTCATATGGCTAGTGATACCGACTTTAATAGAAAGAGCTTTACCACAGGTCATACTGGCTTTGGTATTCCTTTCTGTACAAATCCAGACCGATCTGATGTTCCTCGTTCAGCTGCTAGACCAATGCGATATATCGATGAATACTATACCATTGGCCAAGGTAGTGTCTTTTATATGACAGAACTTCTTGCAAATCTTGAAGGTTTAGAGCGTGGTCCTGCAGGAAATACTTCCTTAGCAGTCGCCTTTAAATTAGCTCAAGAGATGAAAGAAGATGAAATCATACTAGTACAAGAAACAGAATATACTGGTGCTGGAAAACATATTAATCCTCAACTAAGCTTTGCTAGGGATCACGGTATTGAGATTTACTTTGGTGACACAGAAGATGAAGTACCAGGCAAAAACATTATTCTACCAGAAGATCCAGGTAAAATTGATGTTGTTGAACTTGATCTTATGGGAATCAAAAGATCCTATATGAGAAATATCCTTCGTACAAAAGAGGGCGAGTTTTCAGATGTAGAGATTAAATATCTATGTGAGGAGATCAAGTTAAACGAAGAAGAACTTCATAAACTTATTTCAGAACTTAGAGAATAGGGGGGGTAAAATGAAAGGTTTTCGAAGAGAAGACGATTATTTATCGCGCCGAGAATCCATAGCAAATTTAAGCGATGAGGAGCTCAAAGACAGATTTTGGGACAACATCGAAAAGATCGTAGATCCTCTTTTAGACCAAGCTTATAAGTACACCTCGCCTTCTATTGAGCGAAGCATCCTTTTGCGTATGGGCTTTTCTAGTTTAGAGGCTAAGCCTTTAGTAGAAATGGCCATAGACCATGGCATGATCAAGCATGGTGTTGGGCATGTAGTGTATCTTGTTAGTAAAAAATTAGATCTTCCAATTCGTGATGCTGGTATGAAGCTTATTGAAGGAGAATACTGGGATCTTGTCAAAGAAGAGCTGGGAGGTAAATAATGGAATTAAAACCAAATGAGAAGCTAGATATTCATGAGATTTTAAAGGATTTGGAAAACTACGAACCCAAGCGAAGAGGATGGGCCTGGCGGGAAAAAGTAGAAGATCTTGAAATGGATGGACATATTTATAAAGAATGTTCCACCCCATTAAAGCAATCTGTTGGTATTCCTGCGGCTGTTCAGTACTTTGATAACCTGGATCCACAACCCCAGGAATCAATTACATCGGAAATTGCCTCAGGGCGATTTGAAGATGATATCCGTCGTATGAGAATGGCAGCCTGGCATGGTGCAGACCACCTTATGGTTATTCGTACTGCAGGCCAAAGCCACTATGATGGATTAATTGAAGGAACTCCCCAGGGTATTGGTGGAGTTGCTATTACAAGAAAACAAGTTAGGGCTCAAAGAAAAGCTCTTGATATTATTGAAGAAGAAGTAGGAAGACCTATAAATTACCATTCCTATGTTTCTGGCGTGGCTGGCCCTGAAATTGCCGTTCTTTTTGCAGAAGAAGGCGTCAACGGCGCCCATCAGGATCCCCAGTATAATGTTCTTTATAGAAACATCAACATGGTTAGATCCTATGTCGATGCTGCTGAGAGTAAGAAAATTATGGCCTGGGCTGATATCAATCAGATTGACGGTGCTCATAATGCCAATGCAACAGCTAGGGATGCTTGGAAAGTTATGCCTGAGCTTCTAGTTCAGCACGGAATCAATTCCCTCTTTAGTGAAAAAGTTGGAATGAAGCCAAGCAATATTTCTCTATCTACAGTTCCACCAACAGCAGCTCCCATTCCTACTATGCGTTATGACCTTCCATACGCAGTGGCCCTACGTCAGTTTTTTGATAAATATAAAATGCGTGCTCAGATGAATACAAAGTATATTACTTCTTCCTCTAGGGAAGCTTCTGTGACTCATGTGATGAATATGCTGATTTCAAGACTTACCAGTGCTGATATTCAGTCCACCATCACCCCAGATGAGGGAAGAAATGTTCCTTGGCATATGTTTAACATAGAAGCCTGTGATACAGCCAAACAATCTCTTGTTGGCATGGATGGGCTTTTAGAGATGGTTGAACTTCGCGAGGATGGATATCTACCTGCCAAAGTCCGAGAAATTCAAGAAAGAGCCGTTTTATATCTAGAAGAAATGCTAGAAATGGGTGGCTACTATGAATCTGTTGAGCGCGGTATGTTTGTTGACTCTGGTGAATATCCTGAGCGTAATGGCGATGGTATAGCCAGAGAAATTCAAGGTGGAATAGGTGCTGGTAGCGTCTATGAAAGAGCTGACAACTATATGGCTCCTGTTACATCCCATTATGGATACAATAATACCAAACAATATGGTGTTGAATCTGAAAATGCTGCTGAATTAATAGGTGGATCAACCTTTGAAGACCGCAGTAAGATTCAGTATATTGATGAACTAGATCCTGTTGATAATGTAAACACTCGTTTAGCTGAAAAAGAAGCCTATAGAAATACCAATATGATTATGCCTGAGGTAGAATGGCTGGCTGATGGTATTGTGCAGCTAGAACTTCTTCTTCCTGTTCCTATGCAAGTAGCAAAATACGCAGCTCTTGAATACGCCAAACATATGCGTATGGAAGATGCTGAAGTAGTACATCTTGAGTGTATGCAGCCTGCTGAAGGAACCAGAGTACAACTAAAGGGTAAGGTCAACTTTGCTGTAGATATAGACAGCCTTGAAATTCCTCCTGAGCCAAAGATTTATTCTGATGATGAGCTTTGGAAGGAACTAGAGGAACATCCTATGAAGGTTGTTGCAGGCACGGTTGGAGAAGATGAGCACTCGGTAGGGCTTCGTGAAATCATTGATATCAAACACGGTGGTATCGAAAAATGGGGCTTTAATGTAGATTATCTAGGAACATCAGTTCCAATTCAAAAACTTGTGGATGCAGCCATTGAAGTAAATGCTGATGCCATTATGGCTTCAACTATTATTTCTCATGATGATGTCCACTATAAAAATATGCAAAAACTAAATGACTATGCCATTGAAAAGGGAGTAAGAGACAAATTAGTTCTTTTGGCTGGGGGAACCCAGGTAACTCCTGAAATTGCTGTTGAACATGGCATGGATGCAGGCTTTGGCCGTGGAACCAAGGGTGTTCACGTAGCAACAGCCATTGTTGAGACAAAAAGAAAAATGAGAGCTGAAGATGAGTAAAGTTCTGGTCTACGAAATCGGTTCAACAACAACCCTTGTTAATGCTTTTACCGATTTAGATACAGAAAACCCCCGTTTTGTTGGCGGGGCTCAGGCGCCTACAACCGTGACCCAGGGGGATGTTACCCTGGGTCTTCGGCAAGCCCTAGATGAACTAAAAAGTAATTTTCCAGAAGAATCCTTTGAAGAGGCAAAAATTCTCGCCAGTAGCTCTGCTGCTGGAGGATTGAAAATGACAGTGCACGGACTGGTTGAGGATATGACGGTAAAAGCTGCTAAAGAAGCAGCTCTTGGAGCCGGTGCAAATATAAGTTTTCTTACCTCAGGCAAACTGCGAAGAACAGATATTTCTAAGATAAAAAAAATTAGTCCAAATATTATTCTTATTGCAGGGGGAGTTGATTATGGTGAGCGAGATACAGCCATATACAATGCCGAGCTGATTGCAGCTCTTCCCATAGAAGTACCAGTAATATATGCTGGAAACTCTGAAAATGATGAGGAGATAAGGTTGATTTTTGAAGAAGAGGGCAAGGCCCATCTACTTCATATTGTTGAAAATGTCTATCCTAGGATTGACCAACTAAATATCCTACCAACAAGAAAAGTTATTCAGGCAGTTTTTGAAGAGCATATTATTCATGCTAAGGGAATGGAAAAAATTAGAGAAGTTGTTGACTCTCATGTGGTACCAACACCAGGTTCGGTTATGATGGCCACAGAACTCATTTCAGAAATCTGTCCTGATGTTATGACAATTGACGTTGGAGGGGCCACCACAGATGTTCACTCTGTAACCCAGGGAAGTGAAGAAATTGGGGATATTCTAATATCTCCTGAACCCCTGGCCAAAAGAACCGTTGAGGGTGATCTGGGACTTTTTATCAATCACGAAAATATTAGAAGCATTTTTGCCAATAAAGAGTTACAAAAGTCAACAGGTCTTAGTGAAGAAGAGTTAAACTACGAGCTTCTTAATTATTACTCTATCCCTGAAACGGAAAATGCAAAAAAGCTTGTAAAAGCATTAACAAAAAAAGCAGTTATAACTTCTATTCATCGTCATGCTGGTCATCTTATTGATCTATACTTTAGTGGCGGAAAAAAGAGTGCTGCCATGGGCAAGGATCTAACTAAGATTAGAGCCATTATTGGAACAGGAGGAGCTCTTACTCAAATAGAGGGGGGCGAAAAAATTCTTCTTTCTATCCCTGATTCCAATAAAGGAGATCGCCTACTTCCTCAAGAAGGAGTTAAGGTGTATTTAGATCATTGGTATATTATGGCCAGTCTTGGTGTTATGAGTATGGAGCATCCTAAATCAGCGTTAAAACTACTCTTGGCCAGTTTAAACCTAGAAGAAAATGATATTTGTATCGAGAATCTAGAAGAAGAGTAAAAAAGTAACTTTAGAAAAAAAATCCTCCCAGATAAACTAGGGAGGATTTTTTGACTATAAATCGTATAATTTCCTTGGATAAGGATTGTTATTATTTACTAAAAAACCACGAAGATAAAGTACTGTTTTTAAAGCAAGCATATACCTTCTTCTTCACATTCCCTATGGATCTTGTCGGGCCATACAGAAGATTGGACTTGACCAATATGGTGTTTTTCTAAAAAGTACATACAGATTCGCGATTGGCCTATTCCTCCACCGATGCAGTAGGGTAGCAGTCCATTAAGAAGATCTTGATGGTATTTCTGGCTAATACGGTCCATAGAATCACTTTTTTTCAGCTGTTCAAGGAGCCTATTTTCATCAACTCGAATACCCATACTAGATAACTCCACGGAACAATCTAAGACGGGGCTCCATAGGAGGATATCTCCATTTAAGCTCCAATCATCATAATCAGGGCTTCTGATATCATGCTTTTCTCCTGATTCCAGAAGATCTCCAATTTCGTGTATAAAGACTGCCTTATTTAGCCTAGTGATTTCTTCTTCTCTTTGCTCAGGCCTTAGTTGGGGATACAGGTTTTCAAGTTCTTGGGCTGAGATAAAGAATATTTTTTCGGGAAGTTTTTTAGAGAAGGCATT
>DASRNA010000124.1:0-5155 GCA_035647655.1 Clostridia bacterium
GCCCTTTTTAGATTAAAAACCGGCCGGGTAGAAAGTCAAAACAGGTATTTGTTATATATAATTAACCAGCCATAAAAAAAATGGCTAATCTTTAAAGGATATTACCAATCAAGATATATTTTTATTGTTAAAGTTAATAAAAAGTGTATAATAAAAGATATAGGTTAAATAAAACTTATTAGTAAAAAAGAAGAGACAAATCTAACGAAGAAGCAAAAAGTATTTCGAACTATTTGTAAAGATAAAAAGGGGGTGTTGCTTGGTAAGTAAAAAGAAAATCGTAGAAAAAAAATAGTTAGAGCGTGCAAAACTAAAGTGCCATTTATAAGGTTTGGTAGCCATTACTAAAGGAAGTTTATTTAGGGCAACTTTACCAACAAACAGTATAGAAGATACAAGTGGGACTTTACATAACAATTGCGAAACCGTTCTTTAAAGGACTAATGATTAGTTAAACTAGTATAATAGGAGAATAAACATGAAAACTTCATATCGACCGCTTATCATCTTACTTATTTGTACACTGCTAATGACTACCGCTTGCATGGAGTCGGCTGAGGCCCCAGAGGCTGGTGAATTAGAAGAGTCAGCAGAAGAGGCAGAGGCTGACCAGACAGAAGAGCCAGCAGAAGAAGCAGAGGCTAGCGAGGAAGAAGAAATAAAAGCTAGCGAGGAAGAGGAAAGGGAGCCTCTAGCAGGTGGCCTAGATCCTGCAGTAGTACCTGTTAACCCCATATTATTAGAAAAATATGAGGAGTTTTTCCCACCTCGAGTTATCACAGTAACCGATGGTGTGTATTTGGCCTGCGGGTATAACCGGGACAATCCAGCCCTTATTGAAGGAGAAGAGGGATTGATTGTTATTGACCCAGGAGAAAGCATCTTTGCTGCAGAAGCAATAAAAGCTGCTTTTAATGCCGAACTAGATAATATTTTTGATAAAAAACCCGTTGAAGCCATTATCTACACTCACAGCCATGACTGTCATATTCACGGTGCTGCGGTATTTGCAGATAGTCAAACAGAAATCATTGCTCATGAAGACCTAATGGATTCCCTATTTGATGAGTGGTATGGTCAAGTTTATCCCTCTAGGATTTTAGGGGGCGCTATGATGGCTGGGATTATGTATCAAGATGTTCCGGCAATTGGCAATGAGGGCTGGTTTGCTGGCTACGTTCTAGCTGGAGAAAACATTCCGGGACCCTCAGGATTTATGAAACCTACTATACTGGTTAAAGATAAGCTAGAGACAACAATCGCTGGAGTCGAACTTAATCTGATTGCTGCACCAGGAGAAACAAGAGATATTATTGTTATTTGGTTGCCAGAAAAAGAAACATTAATAGAAATCGGCTTGATTTATGAAGCATTTCCGGCTCTTACCACAATGAGGGGTAGTCGCCAGAGGGATGCTATGGACTATGTAGAAAGTCTAAAAATGTGTAGAGGTCTAAATCCTGAATATTTGGTTGCACTTCATGGGCCTAATCCCATCACAGAAGGTGCTGATAATATCCAAGACTATCTGACCAACTTTAGTGATGCCATACAGTTTATGAATGATCAAACCATACACCACTTAAATAAAGGTTATACAGCTGGAGAGATGATGGACTTAATTGAGCTACCACCTCATCTTGCCTCTAACTCTTATCTTAAAGAAACATATGGTTCTCTGGATTGGAATATTGTCCACCTTTCTCGCTACTATAGGGGCTATTATACGGGCCAAACCCGGGATCTGTTCCCACAGTCAACAGAGGATGAAGCAAATATGTCAGTTATGCTAGCTGGTGGAGTTGATGAACTAATCCTTAAGGCCGAAGAGGCTCTAGAAGATGGAAATCTAGAGTGGGCACTGAGACTTTCAGATGATGTGCTGGTGCTAAATCCAGACAATAGCCAGGCATTTGATACGAAAAAAGCTGCTATGCTTGCCCTAGCAGAAGATACAATGAATTCACAGGCCCGTAATATGTTACTCTCTGAGTATATCTTGATGACAGGACAGGGTAGGTTACCTTTCGAGTTGGGTGATTCAGCAACTATGTACTCTAATATGAGTGAAGTAGCTGTAGAGCTGATGCCGATTGAAACCTTGCACCGAATTTTGGCAGTCAATCTTGTTGCTTCTGATTCAATGGAAACAGACATTGTTGCTGGCTTAGAACTGACCGGAATCAATGAAGGCGAGCCGGCAGACTACACTCTAAATATTCGCAAGGGAATCTTGGAGTTTGATCCACCAATAAGCGAGGAGGCGCAGTTTGCTATAAGCACCGATTTAATGACATGGAAACATTTAGTTCTTCATAAAATGACCGCTGAAGATGCCATAGCGCAAGGTGTGGTGGATATTACTAGTGGGTCTGAAGAAGACTTTTATAATTTCATGAAGTTTTTTAACTAAATAAGAAGATAAACTTCTAGATTAATAACGGACGGACTATTTGATATCCTGCCCTAGTAATAAAGACTCTTATTAGAAAGACCCATTTGTTGAGAAAGTCTTCTCAGCATATGGGTCTTTTTTTGTGTTCTTGCTAAATGGTAGAGGTAACTTTATAAAATTTCATCAACCTGGACCTTGTAGGATTTTCCTTTTAATGAAAGGATATAATTTTTAGTTTTTCCCAAATGAAAATGACGCTTATCCAAGGCTTCTTTTATTTCTGCTAACTTATTTATATGCTCCTTATAAAGATTGTGAGCCTCATCGACGGAAACCTTTTTAAAGTTGACCCTCATACCGGGCCCCATTTGTGCCAAAACACTCAGATCTGGTGTAATAAGGGTAGCAATTTTTGGGTAGCCCCCTGTAGTTTGCCTATCACTCATCATGATAATTGGAGCACCACTACCGGGGACTTGAATAGAGCCAAAAACGATTCCATCAGATATTATATCTACTTGGTCTTTATGGTTGATCCTGGGGCCTTCTAGTCGATAGCCCATGCGGTCTGCCTCGGGTGAGATCTGGTAGCTGGAAGTAAGAAATGTACTGATGGCCTCTTTGGTAAAGTAATCATCTTGGGGGCCCATCACAACCCGCAGGCAGGCGTCTTTATTATAAGAGGGGATATACTTTGGAGGCAAATAAGTCCCTTGGCTGGAGGCTTCTTTTTCCCCAAGCCGTATTTCATCACCTTTGGATAATTTGTTTCCCCCTAAACCACCAAGTCTAGCTCGCATAAAGGTAGATTTACTTCCCATAAGAGCTGGCACAAGAAGTTCGCGGCTAAAGGCAATATAGCTTCTAAGCCCACTACTAGCGCCACTTAGTTGGAGTTTATCTCCGGCTTTTACTAGAAGAGAGGTCCACATTGCAACGGCTTTGCCATTTATTTTTGGGCTCATATCTGCACCAGTAATACTGATTATCTCATCACAATAAAAACTGATTTCAGGACCAGAATAGGTGCATTCTAGAAGAGCCTTATTGCTATCATTTCCTAGGAGCAAATTAGCAAGAGTCATAGCAAAATGATCCATGGCTCCCGCTACGCTTATACCGTACTGCTGAAAGCCCCATCTACCCTTATCTTGGATTGTTGTTAGGAGTCCGGCTTTATCAATAATAATTTTATTCATCTAGCTAACCCCTTCCTCTATAATGATATTTACTTGGTAGTGGGTTTTTTCCACCTGCTCTTTTATTTGGGAAAACTCTTCCTTTTTGATGGGAAGAAAGCGAACATAGTCTCCTGCCTTAAGCAGGGCTGGGGGCTCAGCAAGAGGGTCATAAAGCTGCACTGGTGTGCATCCAATAAGCTGCCAACCACCAGGGCTAGCCAGGGGATAGATGCCAGTTTGTGAACCGGCAATTCCCACTGATCCTGGGGGTATTTCTATTCTAGGTGTGGTGAGCCTGGGTGCAGAAATTCTTTCATCCATGCCCCCAAGATAGGGAAAACCCGGGGTAAAACCCAGCATATATACTAGATAATCCCGTGAACTGTGAATATCTACCACCTCTTCTGGGCTGATCTTATTGTGCTTTGCCACAAAGTCTAAATCTGGTCCATAATCTCCGCCGTAAAAAACAGGAATTTCAACTATCCTTATTTTTTTTGCCTCCTCTTTACTGATTGTAAGCATTAGTTCAGATAGTTCTGCTACTAATAGCTTAAAAGACACCTCTAGGGGGTCATAATTAATAAGAAGAGAGCGATAGGTGGGGATGGTCTCTAGGATGTAGGTTTTTTGTGCCTTCGTGATGGCCCTAGCCATATTTTGGACCTGAAGGTTTATTTGGGGGCTAATGATCTTTCCAAATTCCATTACGATGGAAGAATCACCTGCGGGTAAAAATCTAATGTTTTTATTCATAGTTTTTTCTTTCTTTCTTTATAAAGAGCTTATATCTATAAGAAGTGAAATTTATCTACTTAAAGCTTCCAAGAGGGGCCACTTCTATGCCATCAGCGATAAGACTTTCTTTGATGAACTTTACAAAGGCTACCGCTTCAGGATTGTCTCCGTGCACGCAAATGGAGTCAGCTTTAATTGGGATAAGCTTTCCGTCTATGGAGGAGACTTTTCCCTCAAAAATCATTTGTTTTATTCTCTTAAGGGCAAGGTTTTTATCATGAATCATAGCTCCGGGAAGTTTTCTATTTACCAAAGAACCATCTGCATTATAAGCTCGATCGGCAAAAACTTCATGGGCTGTTCTAAGTCCTTTTTCCTTGGCCCGCTGGAGTAGATAGCTACCACTTAAAGCTAGGATAATAAGCTTTTTATCAGCATCATAAATAGCATCGACAATGGCATCAGCCAGTTCTTTCTTGTGGCAGGCAGTGTTATAAAAAGCCCCATGGAGCTTTATATGCTGGAGCTTTCTACCCTGGGCGGCAGCAAAGGCACCTAGGGCCCCTAGCTGATAAAGCAGGTAGTTTCTGGCTTCCTGGGGAGTAATATCCATGTTTCTTCTGCCAAAAGCCATTAAATCAGGGTATCCTGGGTGGGCACCGATATCGACATTATTTTCTATTGCTAGTTTTACAGTTTTGTCCATAATCATAGGGTCTCCAGCATGCCAGCCGCAAGCTATATTTGCAGAGCTTACGTATTTAAGGACCTCTTCATCGGCTCCTAGTTTATATGCGCCAAAGCTTTCGCCAAGATCTGAGTTTAAATCTACTACGTATTT
>DASRNA010000125.1:0-9635 GCA_035647655.1 Clostridia bacterium
ATTTCTCTGATTCCTTTTGATATTTTTTTACCGTTGCCAGCGAACCCAAAATTCGATTTAGGGCCAGGGAACCAATAAAGCCCACAATGTACTGACCAAGATTGCCGCTAACACTTTGTAGCGGCGCAATCCAGTTTCCATACAAAATCGCTTCTGCCACATAGTAGCCCCCTATAAGTAGGGGTAAAGAAGCAAGGAGCGCCAAAATGTTTCTGGGGGTATTTCTTCCATAGCTTTTCTTCCCATGACTTATGGTCCCAATTAGCCAGCCCATAAGAAGACGAATAACCAAGGTAAAGGGCGCCCAAATGGCGTAGGGAGAAAGAATATCAAAAAGAGCCATCCCTACTCCTCCTGCAATGGCACCCATTCTGGCCCCAAATAAAAGGGCAATACACATAAAGGCCACATCGCCAACATGGATAAGTCCACCACGGCTAAAGGGCATGGGAATCTGTACCAAATAGGTAGAAACAAAAACAATGGCTATAAGTAGGGCCAGAAGGGTCAGTTCTTTTGTTGAATGTTTTTTCATAAAAACTCCTCATTTTTGCGCAGAGGGATCTGAGCAAGTACAACTGCCACAAAGATTATTAGGGCTCCTAGGGCCTCTCTAGACGATAAAATTTCGTTTAGGAAAAGATAGCCCGCTCCCACAGCAAATACCGATTCAAGGCTCAAAATTAAGGCGGCCAAGGTAGGATTTGAATAACGCTGGCCGTACATTTGAAGGGTAAAGGCAATACTGCCCGAAAAAATACCAGTATAAAGTATAGGTACCAGGGCTCCCCTTAATCCAGATAGATTAATATTTTCAAAAATCAAAGCCAAGGCAAAGGACAAACCAGAGGCTACCAACATCTGGACCATAGAAAGCAAGAGGGGCTCCATGCTATCAACCCCCTTATCAATTACCAAGATATGACCGGCCCAGAAAAAGACCCCAATAAAAATAATAAAGTCCCCTAGTTCAATACTAAAACTACTTTGCACACTAAGAAGATAAAAACCAACCGTGGCAATAAGTACACAGATCCAAGACTGAAGAGATACATGCTGTTTTAAAAACAGACCCCCTAGAAGGGGTACCACAACAATGTAAAGGGCAGTAATAAAACCGGCCTTTCCAGCTGAGGTATAAACAAGACCCGTTTGCTGAAAGCTGGTCCCTGCAAAAAGAAAAAGACCACACAGGGCTCCCCAACGAACCGTCGGATCCTTGGTAAAGGGCAGATCTTTTTTCCTTTTACCAAGGGCAAAGGGAAGTAAACATAGGGCCGAAAGAGCATAGCGAAAAGCCCCAAAGGTAAAAGGCCCAATATGATCCATACTCGAGCGCTGGAAAACAAAAGCAAGCCCCCAAATAAGAGCTGTAGTAAGTAAAAATATAGGACCCCAGGCTGATTTTTTCTTCAATTTCTCATTCCTCCTTTAGAAAAGTTCCTTCTAAATATGACATAAAAAAAGCAAAATTACAAGAGAGGCTCTTTGGTCTTTTGGGTAGATTCCTGCTGCCAAAAGAGCCCTTAACTAGACTTGCCAGAAAAAAACAAAGCACATAATTATCTACTTATAAGCTTATAAAACCATCTGATCCTTTGCCCTTTGTTTTTACCAGCATTCCTACATCTACATACTATCATGCCTTCTTTTTTTATGAAAGCATATATATAAAAGAAGCTCTAACGTTTATCCCTCTAAAGATCCCTAGCATCCCCTTAGCAGATGGGCTTAAAGCCCTAAAAGAGGCCGCTGCTTACCCAGTCGGTCCAAAGCTAGCACCCTAGACATACTCGCGCCAAAGAGCCAGCAAAAGGCCTAGCTGGCCAGCTGTGAAAAAAGAAAAAAACCAAGCTATATAGTATACTGTAAAAAAAGCTAACAATATAAGGAGATATCATGAATTATGCAAAAGACCTAATTACATTTATTGATGCTGCCCCGACTATGTTTCAGGCCACAGCAGAAGCAAAAAAACGTCTCGATGAGGCCGGCTTTACTGAACTTAGTCTGACTAAACTTTGGACCCTAAAGGAAAAAGAAGGCTACTATCTATCCTTTAATGATTCCTGCCTGATTGCCTTTAGAGTGGGAACAAGGGACCTCTTGGGCTTTCACCTTATTGGGGCCCATACAGACTCCCCCCTCTTAAAGCTAAAGCCTGCTCCTATTATCCACTGCCAGGGCTACACCAAGCTCAATATTGAGGTCTATGGTGGACCACTTTTATCCACCTGGTTTGATCGGCCCCTTTCTCTGGCAGGAAGGGTTATCCTTGATAAAAAAACGCCCCAATCCCTTCCGGTGGATCTTAAAAAGGAACTCCTTATTATACCTAGCCTGGCCATTCATTTATCTAGGGATAAAAAAGAAGAAATAAACCCTCAAAAAGAACTTCTTCCTCTTTTTTCTGGGCAGGAACTCACAGAAGAAAGTCTACTTGAACTTCTAGCAGAAAATCTCCCCTGCAAAAAAGAAGAAATTCTAGACTATGAACTCTACTGCTATCCCGTGGAAAAGGGTTGTTTTCTAGGAAAAGAAGGAGAATTTATCTCCATTGGAAGACTGGATAATCTAGGCATGTGTCATGCTGGGCTCCAGGCCCTAATCCAAGCCAAGGCAGGAGAAAAAACCCAAGTCCTGGCTCTTTTTGATAATGAAGAAGTAGGCAGTCAAACAGCCCAAGGAGCAGGAAGCGGCCTTCTTCGCAATGTCCTGCAAAAAATTAGCCTAAGCAGAAAACTTTCCCAAGAAGAACATCTCTGCCGAATCTATGACTCCTTTATGCTCAGCTGTGATCAGGCCCATGGGGTCCATCCAAACTATGAAGAAAAGTCCGATCCTACCAATAGGCCAAAGCTTGGAGGGGGACCCGTTATCAAGCTATCGGCAAAAAAAGCCTATACCAGTGACGCCCTAGGAGTTGCCCTATGTAAAAAACTTTGTGCAGAAAACAAGATCCCCTATCAAAGCTTTGTCAATCGCTCCGATATGCGAGGCGGTAGTACCATTGGCCCCATCAGCGAGGGACAAACCTCAATAAAGGGAATGGATCTAGGCCTTGCTGTTTTAGGGATGCACTCCACGCGCGAACTCCAAGCCGCCAAGGATCAGGAGTACTTTATCCGCCTTCTTCGCGCCTTTTTAGAGCAGTAAAAATCCTTCTAGTCCAAATCCATGGTTTCTTCCTCCAGCCTTATATGCTCTGTCTCCTGATAAAAAAGTTCTAAAATCTTTTCTCTTTTATCCTTGGCATAGCTTTCATTTAGGGCACTATAACTAAGAAGAAGAAAAAGCCGCTGCAAAATATCCTGGTCCTGACTTTCAATCACAGAAACATTCATGGTCTTTAGGCGCTGGGTTAGGGAGTAGCGGATGGCCCGCTTCTGCTTTAAACTATGAACTTGAGGAAGATATAGGTCGGCCTTTATCATATGTACTAGGGCCACCTTTATTCCTCCCAGCCCTTGCAAACATCTATCCACTGACTCTCATAGGTGGATTTTTCTAGTTCTTCTGGACTAAGTTCCACAGCGCTACTAGCCGTTCCACAGGCGGGGAAGATGGTGGGAAAACGCTTCATACTTATATCAAGAAAAATATCCACCCCCTCATTTACCCCAAAGGGACAAACCCCTCCAACATCGTAGCCAACCTCTTCTTCCACCCGGGAAACTTCAAGCATTTTTGCCTTAACAGAAAAAAAATCTCTAAATTTACGATTGTCAATTTTTGCATCTCCTGCTGTTACAATTAGGATAATGCGCTCTCCCAAATCAAAACTTAGGGTTTTGGCAATCCGCTCTTCCTTGGTTCCAAGGGCCCTAGCTGCTAGTGGCACAGTAGCACTAGAAGCATCAAATTCATGTACCTTTTTATCAAAGCCCCATTTCTTTAAATGAGCCTTAGCTCTTTCTAGTGACATCTTTCCTCCTTTACAAATCCTTCTCCTATAAGACCTAGTAAATAATAGCTATTTTTCATCCCTGGTTTCTTTTTTGTCCTTGCAAAAATAGCCCATAAGGCAAAAACAAAAATACAAGACAGTCCATATTATCCAAGTATTATCTAGCCTCCCTCCTCCTTGGTCATAGCTTGTAGAAGAAAACAGTTTGGCTAGAAAAAAAGACAGGCTATAGCCAACTAGACAAAGAAGCTGCATTTTCTTTTTATCTTTATATAGGGCCAGTAAAAGGCAAAGAAAACCAAAAAATCCCAGAACTAGAGGCCAGTCTTTCATGCCATGAAGAAAAAAAAGACCATAGCGGACCAAAAGATAAGACAGAAAAAAGGCGCCTAGAAAAAATAATCCTCTTATTCCTTTTTTTTGCATAAATAGTCCCCCTTTTTCTAGCCCACCTATATCCATTATACTCAACTTAGGCCTAAGGGACAATATTTCATGGTAGAAGCTTCTTTCTACAAATAAAGAAAATCCCCCCCGCCTGCATCTCTCATCTATTTATGGGTAAAAGGTGAGTAAGACAAACTAGGCATAAGGAGGTAGTTATGAGTGAACTCTTAGAAAAAAAATGCATCCCTTGCAGTATAGGTGATCTTCCCCTAGGGGAAGAAAAAATAGCAGCTAATCTAAAAAAGATTAGCAAGGACTGGACCCTTAGCCAGGGCCGACTTACAAAAAGCTTTGCCTTTAAGGACTTTAAAGAGGCCCTGGACTTTACAAATAAAGTAGGCGCCCTGGCAGAAAAAGAAGGACACCATCCAGTTATTGAACTCGGCTGGGGCAAGGTTACTATAAAACAATGGACCAGCAAAATCAAAGGCCTTCATGAAAATGACTTTATTCTAGCGGCCAAAATAGACAAGCTAGCATAAAACAAAAAGACCAGCCCTCGGGCTGGTCTTACTTTTTTATGACTCCTGCACTAGTAAGAGTCGTTATATGCCAGGGAATGATTTTCTTACTATCTTCCATGGCCCTATACAAGGCACGCTCCAGCCCCCCACAACAGTTGACCTCCATACGCAGAAGATGAACTTCCTTTATCGCATTTTCTTTTATAATGGCAGTAAGTTTTTTGCCAAAATCTCCTTCTTCTAGTTTAGGACATCCAACCAGAAGAACCGAGCCCTGGGAAAAGTCTTTGTGAAAATCAGGATAAACAAAGGCGCTACAGTCTGCTGCAATAAGAAGTTTGGCCCCCTCATAAAACTTTGCCTGCACAGGGGCCAGTTGAATCTTTATGGGCCACTGCTTAAGGGAGGAAGCTTCTTTTACTTGCAGGCCAGTTGTCTGCATCCTTGTAAGAGGTACTGGTTTCTTTTCTGCAGCTGGACCTTCTTCCATTTTTTTTCTGGCTAAAACTGCCTTTTCATCGTAGGCAAGACCTTCTCTTTCTTCAAAACTAATTGCCCCTGTGGGGCAAACCGGCAGACAGTTGCCTAAACCATCGCAATAATCATCGCGAACTAGCCTGGCTTTGCCATCAACTAAAGCAATGGCTCCTTCTTGGCAGGCTTTTGTACAAAGCCCACAACCAACACATTTATCTTCATCTATACAAATTATTTGCCTAAGCATATTTTCTCCTTGGTATTATTTGCCTTAGTTTATCATCAATCAAGCCCATTTTATATCTTATTTTTGTCTTTATTCTTGGGAAAATGCTCCTTATAGCTCCTAATAGCTTCCTCTATAATCGCTAGAGCTTCCTCCTTGCCTCCTAGGCTTTCCACGGCGGTTTCCTTATGCTCTAGGGCCTTATAAACCTCAAAAAAATGCATCATCTCATTAAAAATATGTTTTGGTAACTCTGAGATATCTCTATAATTTTGAAAACTCGGATCATCCAAGGATATGGCAATAATCTTCTCATCATCATAGCCCCCATCCTTCATCCTAATGACCCCCAGGGGTTTACAGTGGACCAGGGTTAGGGGAAGGATGGCTTCAGAAGAAATAAAGAGAACATCCAAGGGATCTAGGTCCTTAGCATAGGTCTGGGGAATAAAGCCATAGTTGGCTGGATAGTGGGTTGAAGTATAGAGTATGCGATCGAGCTTTAAGAGGCCTGTTTCTTTATCTAGTTCATATTTTACCTTGCTGCCCTTGGTTATTTCGATAATGGCCAAAAAAGAGCCATCCTCTAAAAATTTTGGATTAATATCATGCCAACTATTCATTTTTTCCCCTTTTCTAATCTATTAGTCCCAGTTGTCTTGCCCTTTCATAGATGCGCTGGGCAATTGGTGCAGCGGCTACTCCACCGGTTGCCCCTTCTTCTTCTAGCACAATGGCTAGGGCAAGATCCTTATTTGTTCCCTTGGCAAAACTCACATACCAGGCGTGATCATTACCCGAAGGGTTTTCTGCCGTGCCTGTTTTGCCACCAATTCGAGCTCCTTCAAGATAATTATAGCCATTGACCTCTACTACCTTGATCAGCATCTCTTCTAGCTGCCTTGCAAGGGCAGGTTCTGTCACCTGGGAAATCTGATTTTGTCTTGTCTGGGTCAGGGATGTCCCTGAGGGACTCCTCACTTCCTTTACAAGATAAGGCTCCATCATTTTCCCTTCTTGGGAAACGGCGCTGATCATCATAGCCATATGAAGGGGGGTGACCAGGGCCTTGCCCTGGCCATAGCTGGTGGCAGCAAGGTCTATATCCTCCATACCTTCTTCATAGTCAATATAGGACACCTCATTGGCTAGCTCAAAAGAAATTGCCTTATTAAAGTAAAAGCGATCAGCCACTTCTTTTAGTTTTTCCGGTCCAAGGCGCAGGGCCTTATTGGCAAAATAGGTATTGGTAGAGTATATCAAGGCCTCTTCCAAGGAAATTTGCCCCTCAACCGCCCCACGGAAGTTATAAATTTCACTACTGCCTATTATTTCCACTCCCTCATCATAGTAGTCCAGTGAAATATCGCTCTCAAGCAGGGCTGTGGCAGTAAAGACCTTGATAATAGACCCCGGGGTGTAAAGACCCTGGGTCCCTCGGCCAAGAAAAACTCCATCTTCACGCTCAAGTAGATTTTGCCAAGTAGAATCTATCTCATTTGTATTAAAGCTAGGACTTGAAACAAGACTATGAAGGGCTCCGCTTGCTGGATCCATAACAACAATAGCTCCCCTATGGCCCTCAAGCATAGAGTAAATATAGCTTTGCAATTCACTATTTATCGTAAGATAAAGATCATTTCCCCTTCCTTTTTTTCCAAGAAAGTCCTTTACAAGGCCCAGGGGATCGTCTTCATTTAGGCCTATAAGCTGGGCATTGTAGGAGCTTTCCAGGCCACTTTTACCATGGTCGGTGGAAGAATAACCAATGATATGGGCAAAACTATAGGGATATTCACTAATTCTTCTTTTTGTCTCTTCTTCTAAACTATAAGCAAGAAGCTCTCCTCTTTCATCATAAATTTTGCCCCTAGTAATGCTTGTTTCATCAAGATAGTTTCTGCTATTTGCGCTATGGTTATTAAGATCCTTGGCCTGAAAAAGCTGAAAGTAGACAAGATACAAACTCACAGCAATAAAAACAATCATCACAATAATAAGAAGAAGGCGGATACGCTTAAAATTATTTTGCATGGTCTTCCTCCTTAATAGTAAGATATTCAGATGTGTACTGGAGTACCCCTAGTAGGATAAAACTTACCAGCATAGAGGTTCCCCCATAGGCCATAAAGGGCAGGGTGATCCCAGTCATGGGGATTAGCTTAAGCACTCCCCCCACCACAATAAAAGCCTGGGAGGCAAAGAGCATAGAAACACCCAGGCTGACCACCCTGTAAAAGGCCTGGCCTTGTTTCATGGCAATTTTTAGTCCCCGGTAAAAAAGAAGTAAAAATAAGAATAAAATAGCAATTCCCATAAAAATTCCCATTTCTTCAATAATAGCAGGATAAATAAAGTCGGAATAACTAAGGGGGATGGTATTGGGCCTACCCAGGCCTATGCCTTTACCAAAGAGCCCTCCTGCTGCCAAAGCAAAAAGACTCTGAACAATTTGATAGCCCCTTCCTTGAATATCAACCCAGGGATCGCGCCAAATCTCAAAACGAATCCGAACATGACCAAAGATTTTGTAGCCTATATAAAGGCCCAAAATCGATAGGAGCATGTTGAGGATAAGGGGTTTTTTGTCTTTTTCAAAAACCAGTTGCACACTAAAAAACACTCCCATAAAGACCGCCGCTGTGCCAAGCTCCCCCTGGAGAAAAAACAAGCCAATCAAGATATAGACAAGTCCCATAAGAATATAGGAGCGATATTTATGTTCTTTAAAGAGGTGCTCACCCGTATAATAGGCGGCCAAAAAAAAGACAAAACTCACCTTGGCAAGTTCTGAGGGCTGAAACTGAATTCCTCCTATTTCAAACCAGTTGGTTGCTCCTCCAGAGCTTATGCCAAAAAGTAGGGTAACTAAAAGCAGCCCTGCTGTAACTAGGTAGTAGAAATAGCTAAGCCTCTGAAAAAATCCTCCCGTTAGGCGGAGGAAAAAATACACCGCAAAAAAACTTATCAGGCCCAGGGCGTAAAAAACCAGCTGCCTCTCCCCATAATAGGGATTGATGCGATAGATCATAATTAGGGCAATACTTACCAGCATATTGGCAATTAAAAGAAGGTATTTATCCCCCAGATTTCCTCGCTCTATAAGAAGATTACTCACAAGAGTAAGAAGAATAAGTCCTGCAAGAAAAGAAATCATCCCCTCACCAAAGGCTTCTGTATTGATAAAGAAGATAAGAGGAAGAGAAAGAATTTGGAAAAAAAAGATCAGCCATTTTGCTTGAGAAGGCTTTAAACTACTAGTATTCATCCTCTTCTCCCTTCATAAAGATAAATTGCAATTTAACAAAATTAATCAAATCTTTATCTTCCAGTGGGACAATGCCACGAATTTCCTGGCCGTTTAGCTCAGTTCCATTTACCGAATCTAAATCTTCTAAAAAGAAGTCATCACCGTCTTTAAAGATTCGTGCATGGACCTTGGAAAGATAAATATAGTCAATGGGGATTTGACAGGTTCGCTCTCTTCCTATGGTATTTTCTTCCCCCAGAAAGTACTGGTTTTCTACATGAAAACTAAGGCTCTCTCTTTGATTGAGCAGCCTAAGATAGGTCCCTGTTGATTTTCCTGGCTGAGAACTGCTAATATCAAGATATATCATTCGTACAATAAGATAAATAAAACGCAGTACAATGACCACAAAAACATACTTCAAAATACTAGATACCAAGGTAAATAGATTTATGTTTTTTATAAATTCCGTATAAAGAATTTTTTCAAGAATGCTAAAAACTCGGTCCATGGCTTCCTCTTTCTACATTATGTATTTTCTGCCTGCCCTACTTATACCCAGAATCAATTTCTTTTAAAAAATTCTTTTATATGGTCCTTAAGGGGGTCTTCTTTTTTTGGATTCCATTGATAGTACATTGCTGTATTATAGTCTATTCCCGTTTGTCCTTTATAGTTCACATTTCCTATATAGTTGAAGCCGCTTTTTTCTATGACGCGCCTAGAAGCTTCATTCCCCTCAAAATGTCCACAGACAAAAAAGTCAATACCGTAGCAAGTAAAAAATTTATCTATCACAGCCTCTACTGCTTCGCTCATTAGGCCCTGGTTCCAATAGTCTTTATTTAGTACAAAACCAATCTC
>DASRNA010000126.1:0-2463 GCA_035647655.1 Clostridia bacterium
GTTATGTATGGAAAACAAAAAGACTATGAAGTTCAATTAAATAAAATGGGCCTTCTTTCAGAAGAGGGTTTCACCTGTACTTGTTACATGGATGAGGTGGGCAATATTCCTAAAAAGGGAGATATCCTAAGCTGGGCAGAGAGTTCTGCCGTAGTTTATGCCAACTCTGTTTTGGGAGCTAGATGCAATAGAAATTCCGGTATCATAGAGATGTTTGGAAGTATCCTGGGCAAGGTCCCTTACTTTGGTCTTTTAACCGATGAAGGTAGAAAGGCCCAGTGGATTATAGAAGTAAAAACTGATAATCTCCCAGAAGCCCAGGTTTTAGGCAGTGCTATAGGCCTGAAAGTCATGGAAAATGTGGCCTATATTAAAAGTATAGACCACTACTTTGATGGAAAATTAGACCAAAGAGCAAAGGACTATCTAAAGGATATGGGAGCTGCTACGGCCAGTAACGGTGCAGTAGGCCTTTATCATGTAGAGGGTCTTACACCAGAAGCAAAGGAATTGGCAGAGGAGCTTTTGGTAGAAAATCCACAAGTCTATGTTATTGATGAAAAAGAGCTTAAAAGAGTCAAGGATAGTTATCCCATTATGTGGAAGGATAAAGAGGCAAAGGCCAAGCTATGCTTTATTGGCTGCCCCCACCTATCCCTGGATCAGTTGATAAGTTGGACCCATAGGATAGAAAGTAGCCTTAAGGCCAACAGACAAAAAAAGGTATTAATTCCCACCGTATTAACCGCATCAACGCCGGTGCTAAAAGAGTTTAATAGCTTGCCCATAGCGGATAAATTAAAAGGCCTAGGTGTAGAAACCTCTTATATTTGTCCCCTGATGTATATGAACAATCCCCTTTGTGGAAAGATGCCTGTAATTACAAATTCTAATAAGCTTAGGACCTATACCACTTCTAAATACTATACTGATAGCGAGATATTAGATGCAATAACAAAGGAGGGATTTTAGATGAAAGAATTTAAAGGAAGAGTAGTCGTGCCCGGTACTACAAAAGCTCCCGCTCTAGTATCTAGGGAAGGTTTTAATACCCTGGCTAGTTTTCAAAAAGCCCTAATGTTTGGGGATAAAAAAGGCACCTGTTCAGATCAAAACAATAGGGATTTGTATGAAAAGAAAATGGCCGACAAGGCCCTGTGCCTGCCCCAGACCATTGGTTCTACTACCGGTGGCATGGTTCTCTACTGTGCCAGCGCCCTGAGCATTTCTCCCTCCTGCCTTTTGTTTTCTAAACCCATTGATTCCTTAGCAGCAGCGGGGGCTATACTCTCCGATGTGTGGACGGATAAAAACTTATCCACCATTGATAATCTTGGAGAGGAGTTTTTAGACTATGTCCAGGACGATATGATAGTCGAGGTTCTGGAGGGAGGAATCGTTAGGGTAAAAAAAGCCTAGAGCGCAAAAGGAAAAAAGGTATAGTTTAGAAGAGTTTTTTTCTAAACTATACCTTTTTAAACTAGAGACTTTATTTAAACTTCACATGGCTTCCCTAAAGATTTACCTAGTAGTTTGAGCCGTCCCCGTTCTTGTCATAGTAGGCACTGATGTTGTTAAAGACAAAGAGTATGGGTCTATCTGCCTTATCCACCACTAGACTCAGCTACCAAAGACAGAAATGGCTTTACTGCTTTAGTGTTGGTATATTTTTACCAAAATAGGGAATGGATTGTGAGTTAATCTAGTTAACTGCCATAACTATTTGTTACATGTAACAAAGTAATATGCTTTTACGTTTGCACAAACCTTTAAAATCCCTGAAACAAAAGCTACAAGACCATCTTAAGCAAGGTTGCAAAGCAAAGTGAAGCAGACTATGAATCAAGAGGCCGGGGTTTCAAATACCTCATCCGCGTCAAGTGAAAAGCCCATAACCATTATGGTTACAGGCTTTCTTTTACTTTTAATCTATATTGTTGCTTGTGTTTTCTTAATTTTACTTTTTTCTTTTTTTGAATTTTACTTGATATATGCCATATAATATAAAAGAAACTAATAATAGTAGACCTGAAAGAAATCCTAACTTTATTCCAGCAAAAGCTCCAAATACGATTCCTGTTACGATTGAGGCTACTATTGATTTACCTAATGCATTGCCTAATGTTTTTACTACTTCTTTTTCTTCTTCTGATGCCATATTATCTCCTCTTTTTTTGACTTTGTATTTCCTGCTTTTGTTAATTTTATCCCTTGGTAGATATCTTTGATAAAAAGCCCTTTTTTTTCAAGGAATTACTATTTAGCAAAAGTTATTTGTTAGACAAATAAATATCCTTCTAGCCTCGGTCTTAATTTCAATCAATTAGCTTAGCTCCTGTATTATATCACTAGTAGCTATATTTTTAACTAAAATCTAAAACACCTATTGTTAAAAACTCTTTAACTCCATGGAAGCAAGGGGCAATCTTTCTCTGCTTTGCTTGTTTTTTGCCAGTATATCAT
>DASRNA010000127.1:0-2927 GCA_035647655.1 Clostridia bacterium
TGGGTATACTAGGATATGGTTATCAATAATTTAAACAGGAGGTATTTATATGTCAATTAAACCAATTGGAGAACGTGTAGTCTTAAAAGAAATTGAAGCAGAAGAAGTCACGCGCAGCGGACTAATTCTCGCAGGAGAAAAAGAAGAGCCTCAAAAGGCGCAGATTGTAGCAACAACAGAAAAAGGCGAAGAATTAGGCCTTAAGGTTGGTTGCCAGGTCTATTATAAAAGATATGCTGGAACAAAAGTAAAATACGAAAATGAAGAGTTTATTATCATCGATAATGATGATGTACTCGGAGTGATTGTTTAGGAGGAAACATGGCAAAAGATATTAAACATGCATTAGATGCAAGAAAAAGTTTAGAAATAGGTCTTAATTTATTAGCAGATACAGTTAAGGTTACCTTGGGTCCCAAGGGAAGAAATGTAATTTTAGAAAGAGGCTTTGGTGCACCTCTAATTACCAATGATGGGGTTACTATTGCAAAGGAAATTGAATTAGAAGATGCCTTTGAAGATCTAGGAGCCCAACTGGTAAAAGAAGTAGCTACAAAAACAAATGATGTAGCAGGAGATGGAACAACAACAGCAACTGTTCTTTCCCAGGCAATGGTAAGGGAAGGACTTAAAAATGTGGCTGCTGGTGCCAATCCCATTTTAATTAAAAAAGGAATTGAAGGAGCAACCCAGGCAGCTGTTGACTATCTAGAAAGCATTTCTGTTGCCGTAGATAGCAGTGATGATGTTGCTCATGTTGCAGCAAACTCTGCTGGAGATGACAAAATCGGCGAGATCATCAGTGAAGCAATGCAGCAGGTTGGCCGTGATGGAGTTATTACCGTAGAAGAGAGCAAGTCTACTTCAACGGAACTAGAAGTTGTAGAAGGAATGCAATTTGAGCGTGGCTATGTATCTCCCTATATGGTAGATGATATAGAAAAGAAAACAGCTAGCTTAGAAGAGCCCCTGATTCTTATTACCGATCATAAGGTTTCTACCAATGCTGAACTTGTGCCCCTACTAGAGCAAATTGTAGAGAGTGGGCAAAAGCTTCTTCTGATTACAGAAGATCTTGAAGGGGAAGCCCTAACCACTCTGGTAGTAAATAAACTAAGAGGCACCTTTGATGTAGTCGCTGTTAAAGCCCCAGGCTTTGGCGATCGTCGCAAGGATATGCTAGAGGATATTGCTATCTTAACGGGTGGAACATATATCTCCAAGGATCTAGGACATGATTTAAAAGAAGTAAGCCTAGACCAACTTGGACGAGCTAAAAATGTTCATATAACCAAGGACGTAACTATAATTAGTGATGGTTATGGTGACAAAGAAAAAATTGCTGCCAGAGTAGCACAAATTAGAAATGATATTGAAGACTCTGATAGCGAATTTGATACAGAAAAACTACAAGAACGCCTAGCTAAATTAGGTGGTGGTGTGGCAGTAATTCGCGTTGGTGCCACAACCGAAATGGAAATGAAAGAAAGAAAACTTCGTATAGAAGATGCCCTTAACGCTACTAGAGCAGCTGTTGCTGAAGGGATTCTACCTGGAGGTGGCGTAGCCTATGTACGTGCTCAAAAGGCCGTAGAAGACTATGCTAACACTCTTGAGGGTGATTATAAGACGGGTGCGCTCATTATACTCCGTGCCCTAGAAGAACCCCTACGTCAAATTGCTGCAAATGCTGGTTCTGAGAGTTCCATTATTCTAGAAGCAGTAAAGGTAAGAGAAGGCAATATTGGCTTTAACGCCTTAAGCGGTGTCTACGAAGATTTATTCCAAGCAGGCATTGTTGATCCAACCATGGTTACTCGTTCAGCCCTTGAAAATGCGGCGAGTATTAGTTCCCTCTTCCTAACAACAGAAGCTGCTGTTGTTGATCTTCCTTCAAAAGAAGATGATATGCCAATGGGTGGCATGGGTGGAATGGGCGGCATGGGCGGCATGATGTAAATAAATCAGAGTTCTGGTTTCCTAAGGGAAGCTAGGACTCTTTTTTTTATCTACTTCCCTCTATAGCTTTCTAGAAAAAACATTTGGCGATATTTGGCGCTTGATTTGAATTTATGGGTTAGAGTGCTTATAATAGCCATAGAAAGACAAAAAAATAAAAACAAAGGAGTAGGACTGTGGAGACAAAAGAATTAATTAAGGACCCGGCTCTTTGGGCTGGACTAAACAAGCCTGGGATCGATATAAAAGAGGCAGATGTAGTAATTTTTGGCCTTCCCTATGATGGGGCAGCTTCCTTTAGGACCGGAGCCAAAGAAGCTCCAAGGGCCCTTCGTGAAATCACCTATAGCATTTCTCCTACCACAGAAGATCTAGAGATATTTTCTGACTTAAAGGTCCTAGATCTTGGCGATTGCAACTGCCAGGACCAAGAAACCTTTTTCAAAGAAGCAGAAGAAATGGCTTATAAATGTGTAAGTCATAATAAATTCTTTATTATGATTGGGGGAGATCATTCCACTACCATTCCCGTCCACAAGGGAGTGGATAAAGCACTTAAGGAAGACTTTGGTATTATTCATATCGATGCCCATCTGGACCTGTGTGATAGTCTAGATGGAAACAAATACTCTCATGGCTCCACCCAGCGGCGGGCACTTGAGCTTTCAAATGTTAAGGGAATTGAGTCCATCTATTTTCTTGGCATTCGCTCTATTGAAAGAGAAGAGATAGACTTTTATCAAAAAAACCCCCTCAACATACTTACTGCAAAACAAATTAGAGCCTTGGGATATATAGAGGTAGCAAATAGGGTCATCGATAAGATGAAGACCCATAAAAACATTTATATTACAGTGGATATAGATGGACTAGATCCTGCCTATGCTGCTGGCACTGGAACCCCACAGTTTGGGGGGATGGATGCAAGGGAACTGCTAAATATTTTAGAAAAACTATTTAAGGAACTC
>DASRNA010000128.1:0-4250 GCA_035647655.1 Clostridia bacterium
ATAAAAAAGCTTATAAGGTGGACTGGACAGAGTGGTTTTTCTTACTCTGTTTTTTTATTTGCTAGTTTTTAAAGGCCTCTACTTTTTTTCTTACAAAAAAAACTGACCTCCCTAAAGCTGGTCTTTTCTCCCGCTCTAGAGGGTCAGTTCACTGCTAATTCTTACATGGGGGAGTATCCCATATCGCTCCACCACATGTCGCGATAGCTTTCATAAATCTTTTCAAACTGATTAAAGTGTTCTTTTTCCCAGTCTGCCAAAAGTCCCATTAACTTTTTAGTACTTTCATTCTCGGCTTTCTTTTGAGCATCAAGATAGTAATTCATGCTTTTAAGCTCCATTTGCATTGCCACACTATAAATGGAGACACCAAGTTGTAGGTCAACTCCGGTGGTCTTGCCCCAGTCAAAAATACCGGGACTATCTTCCTCATTAACTTCTTCTAGAGTTGGAACTTTGTTTTCGGAAATTTGATCAGCGAGTGATTTCAAGTAACTATAGTGACGCATTTCTTCTTCTGCTAGTTCAAGTAGGCTGTCTTTTGATTCCTGGTTGGGTGCTTTTTCAGCTGCAAGTTTGTAGAACTCGGCTCCCTCAATCTCATTAAGCATAGCTTGGGCCAGAAGTTGTAGATCTTTTTTCATGATTACTCCTTTCCTTTGTATATATTTTTCATACCCCAAATAAGGGGTAAAATAGCCTAATAACACAAGAAGACTAAGGCACGGGGGAAAACCAGCAGGTAGTGTCCCTATAAAAGAGATCTCTTACCTTTTGCTTTTCAAGTTTTTTTAACTATAGGCTCTTTATCATCTTAGTTCTATTCTACTAGCTATACTAGAATAAGGCCATAAAAAGAAAGAAAAATAGGGCTATTTTCTTCTAATCTACTGAGTCAATTGACTTAACAGAGGCTAATGTATTAAACTGATAATAGTTATCAGTTTTAGCCTTTTTAGGGAAAGAAAATTTGGCGCTCTCAACCTAAGACCTTGATAGATTATCTTGAGGGGACTATACTCTAGGAAAACTTTATAGGGGGAGAAAAAAGCAAACCTGGGCTAGTGCAATCTATGACCAGCTTAGAGGAGCATATTAAAAAAGCACATACTTTCTTACTTGATGATTGTGATAGGGTACTTTATGGCAAATGCATGGATTGTAAAGAAAGGTAGAAGAATGAAAAAACTAATTCCTATTCTAATGATATTATTACTTGTTGCTTGTGTGCCTGCTGCCGAGGAAGAAGTAGAAGGACTTCATATTGTAACAGCTAGTTTTCCTCTTTATGATTTTGCTCGAGAACTTGTGGGAGAGGATGCAAGAGTTGAAATTCTACTGCCTCCAGGTTCGGAAGTTCACAGCTATGAGATTACCCCAGGAGATATAAAAAAAGTGACTGGAAGCGACTTATTTTTATATATCGGGGGAAGCAGTGATACATGGATTAACAATATGGTGGATGCTTCAGAGCTAGAGGAGAAACAAAGTTTACGGCTGATGGATGTGGTGGATCTTTATAAAGAAGAAGAAAGTCAGAGTATGGTAGAAGAAGAGGATGATCACGCAGATCATGAAGAAGAGTATGATGAGCATATATGGCTCTCCTTTGAAAATAGCAAGCGCATGGTAGAAGCCATTGCCAAAGCTATGGGAGAGCTTGATCTAGAAGAAAAGGACAATTATATAAAAAGAGCAAGAGAATATAATGAAAAGATAGAGGCGCTGGAAGATGAATATCTTAGCATGGTATCTAGCGCCAAAAGAAAAGAAATCATTGTAGGAGATCGATTTCCTTTTTTATATCTTGTTAAGAGTCTAGGAATTTCCTATGACGCGGCCTATCCTGGTTGTTCTGCTCATGTAGAAGAAAATGCCCAAGCAATCAAGGGGTTAATTGATAGAGTGGAAGAAGAAGATATTCCTGTTGTTTTTTATATAGAAATGAGCCGTGGTACCATTGCCGATCGTATAGCTGAGGCTACGGGGGCAAAAAAAAGAATGCTTCACTCTGTTCAAAATATTACAAAGGAAGAAATGCAGGCCGGTGAAGGTTATCTTTCTTTGATGGAGAAAAATCTTGCGGCCTTAGAGGAGGCGCTGAACTAATGCTTATTTGTGCTCATCATTTGGCCTTTTATTATGGAGAAGAAAAAATATTAGAAGAAATAGATATAGATCTAGAGCAAGGGGATTATCTTGTGATTGCAGGCCCCAATGGCTCTGGTAAAAGCACTCTTATCAAGGGCCTAGTGGGCTTAAAAAAACCCCAATCAGGAGTGGTTCATTATAATTTCAAGGATAAGAAACAGGGTCTTGGTTATATGCCCCAGCAACATGATTTCCAAAGAGATTTTCCTGCCAGTGTAGAGGAAATAGCCCGCACTGGTATTCAAAGAAAAAAAGGCTTTTCACCTTTTTATAGTAGGGCTGAGAAAAAGGAAGTTCTTAGAACACTGACTTTACTTGGAATAGGAAACCTTGCAAGAAAAAGTTTTTCCTCCTTGTCTGGAGGTCAGCAGCAGAGGGTTCTTTTAGCCAGGGCCCTTTTGGCTTCTTCAGAGCTTCTTATTCTTGATGAACCCACTGCGGGACTTGATCCCCTTGTTACAAGAGAGTTTTACCACCTTTTAGCGACCCTAAATAAGAAAGGGACCGCTCTTATTATGGTAAGTCATGATCTAAAGCTGGCACTAGAAGATGCAAATAAAGTACTTTATCTAGAGGGAGGCGGAGGAAAGTTGTACCAAAAAAATGATTTTCTTGCCTCTGATACAGGACAAAAGGTGGTGCAAAAATGACCCTGATAATTGAGATGTTTAGCTATAGTTTTATGGTAAGGGGTTTTATCGCAGGCTTTATTATAAGTCTTTGTGCTGCACTTTTAGGAGCCCCCCTTGTGCTAAAGCGGTACTCTATGATTGGTGATGGGCTTTCTCATGTCAGCTTTGGAGCCATGGCAGTAGCCACGGCCTTTAATTGGGCCCCCTTGTCCCTGGCCATTCCCATTGTTATTTTGGCTAGTATTGTCCTTTTAAACTTAAGTGAAAAAGGGGGCCTTAGGGGGGACGCTTTTCTAGGTCTTATTTCAACAGGAAGCATGGCCATTGGGGTTAGTGCTATGAGTATGACTAAAGGAATGAATATTGATGTGACCAATTATATGTTTGGTAGTATTCTTTCTATGACTCGAGAAGATGTTTATTTTAGCTTGATTTTGGGAGCCTTTATACTGGTATCTTTTATTTTGTTTTATCATGAAATTTTTGCTGTAACCTTTGATGAGTCCTTTGCTAGAGTGAGTGGCAGGCCCTATAAGACCTACAAAATGCTCCTTGCGGTGCTAACAGCGATAACAATTGTCCTTGGTATGCGTATGATGGGGGCCATGTTGATTTCTTCTTTGATCCTTTTTCCGGCCTTTAGCACCATGCAGGTTTTTGGACGATTCTACCAATTGATTATTTTTTCAGCCCTGATAGGTGTGACATCATTTCTTATTGGTATGCTGCTTAGTTATTTTTATTCTATGCCCACAGGAGCCAGTATTGTCCTGGTAAATATGGCTTTTTTTATTCTCTTTTATCTTATTGGCAAGAAAAAGAAGTCCTAATGATAAAAAAAGACAGAATGAGTTTTTTCTTGCTATAATAGGACTAAGGAGTTTTTATGACTAAGATAGGAAATGATTGGGATGAACTTTTAAAAAAAGAGTTTTCCAAGGAGTATTTTCAAGAAATAAAAAAGACCCTGGAGCAAGAATACAAATCCCAGGAAATTTATCCCCCAAGGGAGCTTCTTTTTGAAGCCTTAAAACGAACCCCCTTTGAAAAAACAAGGGTAGTGATTTTAGGGCAGGATCCCTATCATGGGCCAGGCCAGTCTCATGGACTTGCTTTTTCTGTTCAAAGGGGCATTCCCATTCCCCCTTCTTTAAGAAATATCTATAAAGAACTTTATGCAGAGATGGGTTTTGAACCCCCCAGTCATGGGGATCTAAGTTCCTGGGCAGACCAGGGGGTTTTGCTTTTAAATACGACCCTGAGTGTTCGCAGGGCCCAGGCTGGAAGTCATAGTCAGCTTGGTTGGAAGAAATTTACTGGAAAAATCCTTGAAATCCTTGGGGAAAGTGATCTCCCTCGAGTTTTTATTCTTTGGGGAAATCATGCTCGTAGTAGAAAGAACAAGATAAAAAAGGATTGTCATCTTATTCTTGAAGGACCCCATCCAAGCCCTTTATCGGCCTATCG
>DASRNA010000129.1:0-2287 GCA_035647655.1 Clostridia bacterium
AATATCTTCTCCCGTAGCTCGGGCTGCTTTAAAGCGCAGCTTCATATCCCTTGAAATCCAAAGAGGGGCCTGGACTACTTCCATTCGTTCAATTTTCTTTTCTCGGTCACGAGCCCTGGCAGAAAACTTTTGATTTAAAGAAGAACGTTCTTTGAAGGTTCGCAGCTTTTCTTCTTCTGCTTTTTGTTTTTTTATAAAGTTATCGTAGTTTCGTTTTTCCTGCAGATATATTTCCCGCTTTTTTTCTGTATAAGCACTATAATTTCCTGGATACCATCTTCCTTTTCCTCCTTCAATTTCATAAATTCGATCTATAGTCCGGTCAAGAAATTCCCTATCGTGGGTTACAAGGACCACAGCAGAAGGCAGGCTGGCAAGGTATATTTCAAGCCAAGAAAGCGCCTGCAGATCTAGATGGTTGGTAGGTTCATCTAACAAAAGAACATCTACATCAGTGGCTAAAAGGCGGGCAAGATAGAGTCTTCGTTCTTCTCCCCCTGATAGGGTGTGAATTTTTCTTTTAAAGTCTTCTTCTTCAAAGCCTAGCCCTCTTAGGATGCCCTTTACTTTAGAATTTGCTGCATAGCCATTTTTTTCCTCAAAAAGATCGAGCTTTTCTCCATACTTATGAAGAAGCTCGGAATTATGGGGGTCTTTTTCCAATTCAAGTTGTAAAAAGCGGATTTCCTCTTCTAAAAGAAAAATATCTTCAAAGGCTTCCATGCAGTAGGCTAAAAGGGTCATTTCTTCTGCGATGGGCATCTGAGAAAGATATCCTATGCGGAGGTCTTTGCCAATAAATATTTGACCGCTATCAAGAGACAGGCTACCCTGGATAACTCGAAGCAGGCTGGTTTTTCCTGAACCATTGCGTCCAATTAGGCCGATTTTTTCTCCCTGCTTGACTTGAAAATCTAAATTATCAAAAAGAATTTGTTCATCGAAGCGTTTTTTAGCTCCACTTACTTGTAATGCAATCATACTACTAGTGTAGCACGCAAGGCAGACAGAATAAAGTTTCAATTTCATGAATTTAATTAGCAAAGTTTAGCAGAAATAGCGAATCATGATTTATTTTGCTAATGATTAATAAATATTTAAAACCAGTCCATGGAGCAAAACCGTTGATATAAAGGGAAACTTTGGAAGATATCCAAAAAAGTACAGAAAAATGATTGTCATTATATTGACATTATGGGTCTACTTTGTTAAGATTAGATTAAACTAATGAGGGAGGTAGGAAAATGGATAAAAATATTTCCATGGCTGTGATTCGACGCCTGCCCAAATACCATCGTTGTCTTAATGACATGTTGGAACGAGGGATTGATCGTATATCCAGCAAAGAGTTAAGTGATGTAATTGGATTTAGCGCTTCGCAGATTCGCCAAGATTTTAATAATTTTGGAGCCTTTGGACAACAGGGCTATGGCTATAATGTGGAGGATCTTCTTTTTGAGATTTCTGAAATTATTGGACTGAGTAAAAGGTATCGCATGATTATTATTGGGGCAGGCAATCTAGGAGGAGCCCTGGCTAATTATGGTTTTGATAAGCTGGGCTTTCATGTAGATGCGCTTTTTGATAATAATCGGGAAAAAATCGGCACAAAAATAGGGGGAGTGGAAGTTTTAGATGTCAATATTTTAGAGACCTATATGTCTAAAAACCCAGTGGATATCGCAGTTATTGCAACACCGTCTCCTATTGCTCAAAATATTGCTGATAGACTCAGTGTTTCTATGGTTAAGAGCATATGGAATTTTGCACCGACAGATATATCTGTCCCAGATGAAGTCAAACTAGAAAGTGTTCATCTAGTGGATAGTTTGATGACCCTGGCTTACTTGCTTAATGACTAATGGCACATTATAAAACAGAAATAACAAAGTGGCTCTATATACTTTTGGATAAATTTTTTTTAGATAGTGCCTTTATTGATAAGCATGCTGATTTTAGTGCGCAGCAATATTATGCCCTAATACGCTTTGAAGATGGAATGAGCATTACGGAATTTAATTTATTCTATAATGAAGAAAGAAAAAAAAGCCGCGCTTTTCTTGAGGATTTGCTCAAATTAGGGTATTTAGAAAAAAGAGACGACCCTGAAGACCATCGAAAGAAGCTGCTTTTTTTGACCATATATGGAAAAAAGAAGCAAAAAGACCTGTCCACCCAGCTAGAAAAACGCTTAGAGGCTATACTCAATGAACTAAGTGTTAATGATGCCAAGGGTGTCTTAAAGTTTATTTCAAAGTTAAATCAGATTACAGTAGATAAATTTAAA
>DASRNA010000130.1:0-3469 GCA_035647655.1 Clostridia bacterium
AACGGGTATTAAATACTATCTGGTGAATAATCCAGGCTAGTTTGTAATTTTTTGCTTTCTTATATAAACCCTTTGAGTTACTATTTGAAGCAAAAAATAAAAAAGGTCCACTTGCCTGTGTAAAGGCTATTGTAAAAAATATAATTTAGTTTTCAGGTCTTTGCTATTTTTGAAAAGAGGCGGAAGCCTTTAATGGCAAGACTTATAAGGCTACTAGGTCATAAAAAAGCCGAAATAGGATGATAAAAATAGGTTAAATGTAAAAACAATGAAAAATAAAGCTTTACAAACAATAAAGCGTGCTGTACAATTAAATTATATTTCGATGTACCAATACGGCCTATTTTTACATCAATATGTAAAAATGGGCTTTTTTAGTGTCATGGAAGTAAATATATTTTAGGAGGTTTCTTTCATGAATAAAGGAACAGTAAAATGGTTTAACGCTACAAAAGGATTTGGTTTTATTTCAAGAGAAGATGGTGAGGAAGATGTATTTGTACACTTCTCCGCTATTGTAGGCGACGGATATAGAGAACTTCGCGAAGGTCAAAAAGTAACATTTGATCTCGAAGATGACACTAGAAACGGTAAAGGCGAACGCGCCGTAAACGTACGCGCAGAAGCTTAATCATAAAGAACAAAAGGGGTTTGCTCATTAAAGAGCAGGCCTTTTTTTAAGCTTATCTTTTTTAAGGGGGGTCTACCTATCTAGATAGTGCATCAGTGCTATTGTAAAGAAGAAAAGGCCTAAATTCAAAACTTTTTTAATGATAAAAAAAGCTATCTTTGCTATAGATATTTCCTCCAAGCTAGGTTGAACACTTGGATAGCAGCTGTCCAGTTTACTTTGGGAAACAAACTTTATTTAGAAATAAGCCAGATAGGGCTTTACAAATTTAAAATCATAGGGTACAATAGAATCATATTTCGATGTACCAAATATTGCCTATTTTTACATCAGATGTAGAAGTAGGCTTTTTAAGTGTCATGGAAGTAAATATATTTTAGGAGGTTTCTTTCATGAATAAAGGAACAGTAAAATGGTTTAACGCAGCTAAAGGATTTGGTTTTATCTCAAGAGAAGATGGTGAAGGAGATGTATTCGTACATTTTTCCGCTATTGAAGGCGACGGATATAAAGAACTTCGTGAAGGTCAAAAAGTAACATTTGATCTCGAAGATGATCCTAGAAACGATAAAGGCGAGCGCGCAGTAAACGTACGCCCTGAAGACTAATCATAAAGTAAAAAAAAGGTTTGCTCATTTATGAGCAGGCTTTTTTTTTACCTTTTTTACCTTATCGACTTTAGTAGACTAGCTGTGGTATGATTAAACGGAGAATAGAACGAGGTGATTACTATGGCTGTTTATGCTATTATTGTTGCTGCAGGAAAAAGCAGGCGCATGGGAGAAGGTACTAATAAGCTTCTTCTTCCTTTGCGTGGGAAAACAGTAATAGAAAACACCTTGGATCTCTTTTGCCAGGAAAGCAGATTTGCTGGCATCATTGTGGTTACAGGGGACCCCTTCATTAAAGAGCTTGCAAAAGACAGAGGATGTCTTCTAGCTTCTGGTGGTGACAGGCGACAGGATTCAGTGGTTAGTGGTTTGAAGCTTCTTAAGGATGAAGACTATGTTTTTATTCAAGATGGAGCAAGGCCGTTTTTAAACCAAGAAGGGTTAGATGCTTGTTTTGAAATGGTCCAAGAAAAGAAAAGTTTTGTAATGGCAACCCAAATCACAGACACATTAAAATGTGTTGAGGGGGATACCGTTATTAAGACGCTAAAAAGAGAAAACCATGTATTGGTCCAAACACCTCAAGGTTCCTTTGTTGGTTTGCTCAAAAAAGCTTATGATTTTGTAGAAAGACAAAAAGCTAGTGTTAGTGACGATGCTTCTGCTTTAGAGATGATTGGTGAAAAAATATTTGTGGTTTTTTCTGGTGAAGACAATCGGAAAATCACCACACCAGAGGATTTAAGGTATCTTATATGATGCGAATTGGTCAGGGTATTGATTTCCATCGTTTTGCAAAAAATAGAAAGCTTATTATAGGAGGCCTAGAGATTGATTATCCCTTGGGACTTTTAGGCCACAGCGATGCTGATGTACTAATACACAGCCTTTGTGACGCTCTTTTAGGAGCCCTAGGCCTAGGAGATATTGGGGAGCATTTCAAGGATTCAGACCCCCAGTGGAAAGATCTTGACAGTAGGGTTATTCTTGAAAAAACCCTGGGTCTTCTTGAAAAAAGAAGATATCATATTCTAAATATGGATCTTACTATTATTGGAGAAGAACCAAAATTCTCCCCCTATAAAGAAGATATTAAGGAGAACTTGAGCTGTCTTTGTAAATTACCCAAGGAGCTAATTAATATTAAGGCAACGACCACAGAAAGAATGGGTGCTTTGGGTAACAAGGAAGGCTTAGGGGCAGTGACTATTGTTTTAATAGAAAAAAAGAGAGAAGATAATGACCCAAAACTATAAATTTAACCCCCATCCAAAGTGTGAATATTTTCCTTGCCATAAGGGTGTTCCAGAAAAAGAGTTTAATTGCCTTTTTTGCTATTGTCCTCTTTATCTTCTGGGAAAAGATTGTGGTGGAAACTTCAGCTATCATGATGGGATAAAAGATTGTTCGGCTTGTACAAAAGCTCATGATAAGGATAGCTATGATTTTATTATGAGTAAGATGCATCTGATATTTAGGAGGGATGACTAGTGGTACGTGTACGCTTTGCACCAAGCCCAACGGGCTATGTTCATGTGGGGAGTCTTAGAACTGCCCTCTATTGTTATTTGTTTGCCCATCATCATAAGGGCAAATATGTTCTTCGTATTGAAGATACAGATCAATCAAGACTTGTTGATGATGCTGTAGAAAATCTTCTTCAAGAAATGGAATGGACCGGCATTATTCATGATGAGGGGCCCTGCCATGTTGAGGGTAAAATAAAAGAAATTGGAGACTATGGCCCTTATACTCAAAGCCATCGTTTAGAAATTTATAAGAAATACATCCAGCAACTTGTGGATGAAAAGAAGGCTTATGCTTGTTTTTGTTCCAGGGAGCGGCTTGATGAGCTAAGAGCAGCAGGTCATCATGGATATGATGGCTATTGTAGGGATCTGCCTTTAGAAGAAGTAGAAAAAAGAGTTGAAGCAGGCCAGGAGTATGTAATTAGGCTAAAGATGCCCCGAAATGAAGACTTGGTTTTTGATGACCTTGTGCGGGGGAGAATCTCCATAAATTCCGATGATAGCGACGATCAGGTGATTCAAAAATCCGACGGTTTTCCTACCTACCATCTTGCGGTGGTAGTAGATGACCATCTTATGGGCATAACCCACGTAATACGAGGAGAAGAGTGGCTTAGTTCAGTGCCAAAACATCTAGTTCTCTATCATTACTTTGGTTGGGAAAGACCGTATTTTGCTCACTTACCCAATATTTTAAG
>DASRNA010000131.1:0-5710 GCA_035647655.1 Clostridia bacterium
AATTTGAAGAGGGCATTCTTGCCCTTATAGGAGGCCTGGGTGAATTTTTAGATGGAGTGGGAGACCTGGGTGAAGGAAGCGAAGAATTTGTAGAAGGCCTTCTTCTCTATCTTGAGGCCATTGACAGCTTTATTGATTACATTGAGGAAAATTCTGAAGAAATAGAGGAAATCGTCAAGGGAGCCCAGGATTTAATCCGCGCCCTGGAAGAAGCAGATATTTCTCTAGAAGACTTAGTCGAGCTAAGAGGGGCTCTGGATGATTTATCCGGCCTGCTAGATCCTGAACTTTTTGATATAGTTGAAGGAGAAGCAAGACTAGATAGTGTGATTGCTGGCCTAGATGGCAGTATTAGTGACTTAAGTCTTAGGATTGATAGTCTAAGAGCCATTCAAGAGAGTCTTCTTACTAGCCAGTATCCTTTTTCTGAGGGAGAAGATACAGGCCTGGCCCGGGAGATAAGTGATTACTATAGGATGGCCATGGAAGTGGAAGGAAAAAACCTTTATAAAGAAATAAGTGAACTGGAGAAAATCCAAACCGATCTAAGCATGCAAAAAGCAGCCCTACTCCTTTTTAAAGCGGATTATCTGCGGGTCAAGGAAAATATCACTAACCTACAAAATGCCATAGGAGGGCTTAATCTACTGCTAGATAATATAGACCTGGGTGATGCGGTGGATCTTGGAAAGCTTAGTGAAGGCCTTAAGAAAATAATAGAAGAAAGTGAAGGCCTCTTAGATACTTCAAATGGCTTAACTGATGGCCTAGGACAGCTGGAGGACTTTATAGCTGGCGGAGACCAGCTAGGTGAAGGCGCTAGGGCACTAAGAGAAGGAATTAAAAAACTTATTGAAGGAGCCCAGGGCTTTGAGGGCTTTACAGGAGACCTAGAAGCAGGGGTAAAAGAACTTAGCGAGGGCGCTAAGACACTTTTTACAAGGTATCAGGAGTTCGATGCAGGTATAAGAAGTCTGGCCTCCGGTTTAAGAGACTTTAATGATGGCCTGATCCAGTATGTCCAAGGATTTTGGACCCTCCACCAGGGCCTGCAGGATCTATATATTGGGGGACTGGAGCTAGGAGAGGGAACCTCTCAAATGGCCAAGGAGACCAAGGATATAGACAAAAAGATGGAAGAAGAAATAAAGGCCAAGATTGCAGAAATGTCGGCAGAGGGTATAGAATTTGAATCCTTCTTAAGCCCAAAAAACAAGGATATTTCCTCAGTACAATTTGTGCTCTTGTATGAGGGAAAAACCTTACCAATAGATGATAATAGTAATAATGATGCCGAGGAAAAAAACTTTTGGGAACGGTTTTTGGATTTGTTCAAAAAAACAGAGTAAAAACGCTAAACTAATTACAAAATTTCTTTAGGAATGGTTTGCACTTTTTAAATTCAAGTGGTATACTTTAAAAGGTATATATTAAATAGGAGGTGAATGCGATGAAAAAAGATCTTCATCCTGAATATAAAGACGTTCAAGTTAGATGCGCTTGTGGAAATACTTTTACAACAAAGTCTACACGAGATGAAATTCGGATTGAAATCTGCTCAGAATGCCATCCTTTCTTCACAGGAACTCAGAAAGTTCATGATCGTGGCGGAAGAGCCGAAAAGTTCAAGAAGAAATATGGGATAGAAGATTAGAGAAGTCTCTAATCTTTTTTTATTTATTTATATAAGTAAAGGGTATAAGCTTATAAGGAGGCCTAAATGGCAAAACTATATTTTCGCTATGGAGCCATGAATTCTGGCAAATCCACAGCACTAATACAAGTGGCACACAATTATAAAGAGCGGGGCATGGAGGTTCTTGTCTTAAAACCCCTTCTTGATACCAAAGAAGGCAAGCTTATTTCTAGCCGAATTGGCATAGGAAAAAAAGCGGATTATTTAGTTGACGACTCTATGGACCTTTTTTTACTGATTAAAGGCCTTAGGGCCCCCTCCTGTGTTCTTGTTGATGAGGTTCAGTTTTTTAGTCCGGAGCAGATTGACCAGCTTTTTAGGGTGGCAGTAGAAGTTGATATTCCCGTAATTTGTTATGGCCTGCGTACAGACTTTTCCATGAGAGGCTTTCCCGCCAGTGGGCGACTTCTTCTTCTTGCCCACTCTATAGAAGAACTTAAAACCATTTGTCGCTGTGGCAAAAAGGCCATCTTTAATGCAAGAAAGGTTGCTGGTGAATTTGTCTTTGAAGGAGACCAAGTGGTGATTGATAACCAGGCGGATGTCGCCTATGAGGCCCTATGTGGCCAGTGTTATTTGAAATATCGGAGGAAATATGAGTAGATGCTCTAGTGTAGGGGGTCAAGCCCTTATTGAAGGTGTAATGATGAAGGGGGACAAGGCTACCACCATGGTCCTTAGAAAAGAAGATGGCCTATTAGAGGAGATTATCCTGGAAGATCCAGCCCCAGCCCAGGGGATTTGGCGCTATCCTGTCATTAGGGGGATCTATTCCCTATTTGCTGCCATGAAAATAGGCATCAAGGCCCTGGACCGCTCGGCCCAGGTCTTTGGAGAAGAGGAAAGCTCCTTTGATCTTTGGTTAAAGGATAAGTTTGGAGATAAGGCGGAAGGTATTGTACTTGGCCTGACCATTTTGGCCAGCCTGCTTTTGGCCTTTAGTCTTTTTGCCATCCTGCCCACCTTTTTCATTAGTTTTTTTAAAGGCAGGGTGACAAACCCCGTTCTTTTAAGTTTGATGGAAGGAATGGTCAAGATGATTCTTCTTATTATCTATATAGCCACCATTGGAAGACAAAAGGATATCCATAGGGTCTTTCAATACCATGGTGCAGAACATAAGGCGGTTTTCACCTATGAATCGGGTCAGCCCCTTACGGTGGAAAATGCAAGAAAGTTTTCCCGCTTTCACCCCCGCTGCGGAACCAGCTATATTGTTTTTGTCTTTTTAATTAGTGTGTTGTTTTTTTCCTTTATTAGCTGGACCTCGGTGGCTATGAGGATCCTATTAAAGCTACTTTTCTTACCCCTTTTAGCGGGAATTAGTTTTGAGGCCCTAAAGTTTACCGCAAGAGAAAGTAGTCTGGTGGTTTTTTTAAGAAAACCTGGTCTTTGGCTCCAGCGCCTAACAACGGCTGAGCCAGAGGATGACCAGCTAGAAGTAGCACTTAAGGCTCTGGAGCTATCAGTCCATGAAAGCTAGAGAGCTCTATCATAGTCTGGACTTTCTAGGAAAAACCCAGCAGAACTGGGCTTTTTCCCATTTGGTGGGAAAAGACTATGGAGAAGTTTTTTTGGACAATCCAGAAGTTAAGGGGATCAAAGAAAAACTTCTACAAATAAAAAGAGGCTATAAAAAGGGAATTCCCCTGGCCTATCTATTAGAAGAAAGCTACTTTTACGGAAGGCGCTTTTATGTAAACCCCGATGTGCTAATTCCCAGACCAGAAACCGAGGGCCTGGTTGAAAGGGCCCTGGACCTTCCTTGGAAAAAGGCCCTGGATTTATGTACGGGCAGTGGCGTTATTGCCACCACCCTTTATCTTGAAAAAGGAGGCCATATCCAGGGGGTCGATTTAAGCCATAAGGCCCTGGCCCTGGCCAAAAAAAATGCTAAGGAGCTGGGGGCCCAGGTGGACTTTAGCCAGGGAGATCTTTTTTCTGGCCTATCAGGAAAATTTGACCTAATTATTTCTAATCCCCCCTATATTAAGACGGCTAGTATGATGGACCTAGAGGTCAGCCTCTATGAGCCCCATCTGGCCCTAGATGGGGGAAGAGATGGACTAGACCTAATAAGAAGGATTCTGGAAGAAGCCCCCTCCTACCTAAATCCCGGAGGTCACCTGCTGCTTGAAATAGGCGATGAGCAGGCAGATAAGCTACTTTGTCTTGGACAGAGTTTTTGTGGTAGAATTGAAGTAGATCTAGCAAAAAAGCCAAGATACTATATTGGAAGAAAGAAGGAAATATGCTGAGAGAAAAATTAGATAAACTCCTTGTTAAATATGAGGAACTCTCAAAACTTATTGGGGACCCCCATGTTATGGAAGATATGCAAACATGGCAAAAATATGTAAAAGAACATAGTGATCTTATGCCAATTGTTGACAAATACACCCAGGTAAAAAGGTTAAGTGAAGAGCTTGAAGGAGCAAATGAGCTTTTTGAAAGTAGCGATGATGAGATGAAGGAGCTGGCCAGACTCGAAATCGATGAGCTGGAGGAAAACATCCAGGCCCTAGAAGAAGAAATCAAGCTTCTTCTTATCCCCAAGGACCCCAATGATAAAAAAGATGTAATCGTAGAAATCAGGGCGGGAGCCGGTGGGGATGAGGCGGGTCTATTTGCAGGAGAGCTTATGCGTATGTATATGCGCTACGCAGAAGACCACCGCTGGAAGGCAGAAATTATTGATATTTCAGAAACCAATGTGGGGGGCATAAAAGAAGCCTCCATGCAGATCAAGGGCAAGGGCGCCTATTCAAAACTTAAATTTGAATCCGGTACCCATAGGGTCCAGCGGGTTCCAGAAACAGAGTCCGGCGGACGAATCCACACCTCCACGGCCACGGTGGCAGTTTTACCTGAAGCCGATGAAGTGGATGTGGAGATTCATAATAATGATCTTCGCATTGATGTATACCGCTCATCTGGTCACGGGGGACAGTCGGTTAACACCTCTGACTCGGCGGTAAGAATTACCCATCTGCCCTCGGGAATGGTGGTTACCTGCCAAGATGGAAAAAGCCAGCAAATGAATAAGGAGCAGGCCCTAAGAGTCCTTCGGGCTCGGCTCTACGATAAAATGCGCTCAGAACAAAGCGCTGCCATTGCCCAGGAGCGAAAAATGCAAATTGGCACAGGAGACCGCTCGGCAAAGATCCGGACCTACAATTATCCCCAAAGTCGAATTACCGATCATCGGATCAACTTTACGGTTTATCAGTTAGAGAGTTTTCTCATGGGAGATATTGATGAAATGGTAGAGGCTCTTGCCACAAATTATCAAGCCCAACTTCTTCAGGAGAGCTAGTGACAAAGATTTTTGAACAGGGACAAATAAAAGAAGCAGCTGCTATCTTAAAAAGAGGGGGGACGGTTATCTTTCCCACAGAAACCGTTTATGGTCTAGGAGCCCGCTATGACGATGAAAAGGCCTTAGAAAAGATCTTTATCGCCAAGGGGCGCCCAAGGGACAACCCCCTTATTTTGCATATCTACACTAGGGAGCAAGTAGCTAGGCTGGTGGAGGAGGTCCCAGAAAAGGCCAGCTTACTTATGAAGCGTTTTTGGCCAGGCCCCCTTACCCTGATATGTAAAAAAAGACCCGAGATTTCTTCTACCATTAGTGGGGGTCTTGATACAGTGGCAATACGCATGCCTGCTAATGAGGTGGCCTTAGACCTATTAAAGGAAGTAGGCCTGCCCCTAGCAGCCCCCAGTGCCAATCTATCAGGCAGACCCTCCCCAACCAGCCAGGAGCATTTGGATGATATGTTAGGTAGGGTGGATGCCATTGTCTATGGGGGAGACACCGCTGTAGGAATTGAATCTACGGTGGTGGATATGACCAAGGAGCCTCCCCTTCTTCTTCGCCCAGGCAAGGTTAGCCTAGAAGAGCTAGAAGAAGTGGTGGGAGAGATTGGTCTTGGTATAAATAAAAATGAAAATTACGCCTCTCCTGGACTGAAATATCGCCACTATGCACCAGAGACCCCTCTTGTTCTTCTT
>DASRNA010000132.1:0-3769 GCA_035647655.1 Clostridia bacterium
TCATTAAGCCTTAGACCCTTTTGTTTCATTAAACGTCTTCCTTCTGCTTTGCTTTTAATAAAGTCAAGCTCTAGAAGAATATCTAATAATTCCTGATTTAGCCACTCCTGCTTTAAGGTAGAAGAAGGCATATCATCTAAATTACCAGCTCCTGAAAACAAGGCCTTGCTTGCCTCTAGGGCTCGGTCCGCTTCTTCTTTTCCATGTACTAGTTGTGTGAGTTCATAGGCCAGTATCTCTTTAGCCTTGTTAATATTCTTATCTGGAGCCAAAAGCTCACTAATTTTATCCATTTCTAAGAAGGTGTAGCGCATTAGCAAGGTTTCCACCGAAGCGTCTTCTACATTTCTCCAGTACTGGAAAAACTCATAGGGGCTAGTTTTTTCTTTATCCAACCAAAGAGCGCCTTTTTGTGTTTTTCCCATTTTTACCCCAGCAGAGGTAGTGATTAGATTAAAGGTAAGCCCATAACAATCGACCTTTTCTACTCCCCTAATTAAATCAATTCCACCGATGATATTGCTCCACTGATCACTGCCGCCCATTTGTAAGCGGCAACCCTCACTTCGGTACAGATGAAGGAAATCATAGGCTTGAAGAGGCATATAACTAAACTCAAAATAAGTGAGTCCCTGCTCTAGTCTTGATTGGTAAGAATCCATCTTAATCATACGATTGATACTAAAATAAGGGCCATAATCTCTTAAAAATTCAATATAATTAAGGTCTACCAGCCAGTCTGCATTATTGAGCATAAGGGCTTTTCCCTCTTCAAAATCAATAAACCGACTTACCTGTTCTTTAATCTTTGCTGCATTGTGGTCGATATCTTCTCTGGTTAAAATTTGCCGCATATCGTCCCTACCTGATGGGTCACCTATCATGGTGGTCCCGCCTCCTAAGAGTAAAATGGGCCGATGGCCAGCTTCTTGCATTCTTTTCATAACAACTAAGGTTAAAAAGTGACCCGCATGCAGGCTATCTGCTGTGGCATCAATGCCAATATAAAAGCTGACTTTTTCTTTTTCTAAAAGATTTCTCAATTCTTCTTCGTGAGTAGACTGAGAAATATAACCCCGTCTTACTAATTCATCATATATTTTCATCTCTCCTCCTTATATATGGATAGCTTACCAACCAACCCTTGCTTCGTCAATCTAGAAACATGTAAGGAAGCTTTTTAATTATCCCTTTCATTCAAGATTGAGTTTGAAGATCTCTAGCCAGGGTAGAAATAAGTAGTAAGGTATATTAAAGAAAAGGAGCATTACATGAATTGGTTACTGCTAAACCCTGTATATTTTTGGTTGGTTATGGGTGGTATATTTTTGATCGTTGAAGGGGTGACCTATGCCCTGGTTACAATTTGGTTTGTCGGAGGCGCTTTGGTCGCCCTTCTCCTTGCCTATTTAGGAGTTGCTTTTGGATTTCAATTTGCGGCATTTATAATTGTTTCATTCGCGCTGCTCCTTATAACTAGACCCCTTGTCAAAAGAAAATCTGAAAATATCACACACACAAATGTCGATGCGGTCCTAGGACAAACTGGAATTGTTACCAAAGAACTTTCTGAACATTTCTCCGGTCAAGGAAAAGTTGGCGGACAAATCTGGACCATTGCTAGCCTAGATGGTCAATGCATTGATGTGGGAAAAGAATTTGTTGTGCTCTCTGTTGAGGGCGTTACACTTGTTGTTGAACCCTTAGAGGAGGAAGTATGTTCCAAATAATCCCTATCGCTATAATTAGTATCATCGTTCTGTATATCATCGTTAGTAATATCAGAATTATCCCCCAATCTCAGGCCTATGTTATTGAAAGGCTGGGAGCCTTTCAACAAACTTGGGGAACAGGTCTGCATATAAAAATTCCTTTTTTTGAAAGAATTGCTGCTCGAGTTTCTTTAAAGGAAAGAGTAGTGGACTTTGAGCCTCAGCCTGTTATTACTAAGGACAATGTCACAATGATGATCGACACAGTAGTCTATTATCAGATTACAGACCCAAAACTCTATGCCTATGGGGTAGAAAATCCCCTTAGTGCTATTGAGAATCTAACGGCTACTACTCTAAGAAATATTATTGGTGATTTAGAGCTCGATGAGTCTCTAACAAGCCGGGATATCATTAATACCCAAATGAGAAGTATCCTTGATGAAGCAACAGATCCATGGGGAATAAAAGTTAATCGTGTAGAACTTAAAAATATTCTTCCTCCAAAAGATATACAAGATGCTATGGAAAAGCAAATGCGTGCCGAGCGTGAAAGAAGAGAATCTATTCTTCGTGCTGAAGGACAAAAACGTTCAGCCATCCTAATTGCTGAAGGAAACAAAGAATCTCAGATTCTTGAAGCCGAAGCCTATAGGAATGCTCGAATCAAAAGAGCAGAGGGAGATGCCCAAGGTATTGTGCTTGTACAAAAAGCCTATGCTGAAGGATTAGAAATTCTAATGAGTAAGGTGCCTTCAGATGTATTTATCCCACTAAAGGGATTTGAAGCTCTTGAGAAGATTGCAGATACACCATCCTCCAAGCTTATTATTCCTTCAGATCTTCAAGGTCTGGCGGGAATGGCTGCTAGTACGGCTGAATTCCTTAAAAAATAAAGCTAAGACAAGAAAAATAGAATACAATCTTTATAAAAAACCCCTGCTTATAACTACCTAGCAGGGGTTCTTTTTATACAATAAACATCTTTGTTGTTAATACTTCCATTATATCCTTGCCTTCAAATACAATTTCATTGGGGCTAACCCTTTGAACTCCTGGATAAAAGGAGGCTCGGTGGGCCAAGTCATGCAGCCTAAACTGAAAACTAACATGATAATATTCTGGCTCTTTTTGAATAAGTTGATCTTTTTTCTTAAGTCCCTCTGTAACACCCTCATAAATTTTCTCTAGGGCATCTTCAGGATGCATATCTAGGGTGGCCTTTCCTTCTGCCTCTTTAACGGCAAGAGTCTCAATGCCAAGAATTGCAGCTCGAGCCTCATTGCAAACTTCTTGGTCTCCACTTATAAAAACACAAGGAACGCCATAATAATTAGCAAGTTGTCGGTTAAAACTAAACTCAGAAGCAATTTTCCCATTTATACTACAAGTAAAAATCTTTGAGTAGCTAAAACTGTGGGCTAGAGGATTGCCATCTTTTCCTCCAGATGTATGGTAGCCAATAAAAACAACAGCATCAAAACTTTCATCAAGCCCAGCCATCATTGCCTTTGGACAAGCTGTCCAACCACGAATAACTCTTACTCCTCTGGGAAGCTCATTAATAAGTATATTCCGGGCAGAATCGTGGGCGTCTTTAACAATTACTTCATAGCCCAAATCTATGGCAGCCTGCGCAGCAGCAGCTACTTCTCTAGTCATCTGTCTGGCCGCTTTTATATGATCCTTATGGTTAAGATCTGTTTCATCCCAAGCTGTTACACCGGTAATTCCTTCCATATCTGCAGATATAAATACTTTCACTTTTAACTCCTTTTGGTTAGTTCAACCATGATTTAAATAAAGGCCTGTCTTTGTATGACCCAAAGTCTCCCTTGTTTTTCCCCTTAAATACTCCTTAGATTTGCAAAGTTCCCTCTGAATACATTTTCTGATTTTTAAATAGAGTGCTTTGGAAAAAAGATAGAACCATCTTACACTTATTTTTAAGCTTATTTGATTTTTAAAATCAAATAAGCTATGTTACTGCTCTTTCATCTACTCTACCATAGTAAGATAAAATCAAATAATCCTGTCCAAATTGGCTCTAAGATAAC
>DASRNA010000133.1:0-2455 GCA_035647655.1 Clostridia bacterium
GCACATATATGATTGGTATAATAAACTCCGCTAGTAGATGACTAGTAGGGGAGTATAAGAAATTATGGAAGTAGTATCTTGCAAGACTTATAAGATAATAAGGAAAAAGACAGTCTTTTACAGAATTGGGAGGATTGATAATGGATAAAGTATTGGTTTTAGGTGCTGGGGTAATGGGAACTGCACTAGCAGTATATTTAGCTGAGAATAATCGGGCTGTAAATTTGTGGGGAACAAAATGGGACAAAGAAATACTCACACAAATGGAGCAGACAAGAAAGAATAAAGCCCTTGAAAAAGACATACCAAAAAACGTAAACCTTTTTTATGAAGAGGAGCTAGAAGAAGCCTTTGAAGATATAAGTTTGATTGTTATAGCAGTATCTACTAAAGGAATAGAAAGTGTTAGTAAGGCCCTGGGCCCCTATCTAAAGGAAAACCATATGATCCTTAGTGTAACCAAGGGCATAGATGAAGAACACTTGTATACCATGTCGGATGTGATTAAAAAGGCACTACCAGAAAGACTAAGAGACAAGGTAGACATTATCAAACTGGGTGGGCCAATTATTGCCAAAGAAATAGCCAATGGAAAATATACAGAGGGTATATTTGCTTCAAAAAACATAGAGGCAGCTAGGTATGCCAGATATATATTTCACTCTTCAAAATTCAAAGGAAATACAACAACAGATATAGAAGGAGTTGAGCTTTGTGCAGCCTTTAAAAATCCCTATGCCATAGCGGTGGGAATAGTCCAGGGGATGGAGGGAGGCATGAATAATTCAAAGGCAGCCCTTATGGCAAGAGGAACAATAGAAATGGCCAACATCTTGGAAGCCTATGGAAGTAGTAGAGAAACGGCCCTAGGCCTAGCAGGGATTGGGGACTATTATGTAACCTCCCAGGGGGGAAGAAATGGAATTTTTGGCAGCCTCTTAGGCAAGGGAAAAACTGTTGAGGAGGCCCTAGAAATTATGGATTATCAAACAGTAGAAGGTCTGGCAACAACCCTAAGTGGATATAAATTACTGAAAAAACTAGAAAAAGAGAAAAACTTTGATATAAAGGACAAGGCATTTTTATTTAACGAATTATATGATGTCTTATATAAGGGAAAAGATGTAAAAAAAGCCATGTCAAACTACTGGGGTAGCTAATCCTAGAGAAAACAAAGTAGACAAAAATAAAAGGGAGTAGAATGATGGACGGAAAATCGCGAGATAATATAAAGGTAGGCAAGAGGGTTAAGATTGTACAAAAGCAAGATCAGCGCTCGGGCAATCTAACAGAAGGTCTTGTTTCTAAAATACTTACAAAATCAAAGAACCATCCCCATGGTATAAAAGTTATGTTAGAAAATGGTCTTGTGGGAAGAGTAAAAGAAATCCTAGACTAGTACTTATCCAAGACAATGCTGAAATATAGATTAGATAAACCTTATTACTCAATTAGTTGGGTATAGATAAAACTAAGGAAAACAGATTCAACAAAAGCAGCAGTTTTAAACTAAGAAAATTCCAATAGAATAACTCGATTGGATGAGAAATTATGATTCTTATATAGACCAAGTAAGTAAGGCGGGCAAATCAAAAGAGAAATGGACATGGGTGAAGCTGCCCTTATTGCAGCCTCTTTAGAAGCTCGTTGAATCGGCTGCGAAAGATATGTTAGATGGCGCAGGGATAAGAAAAGTTGATAAATGTACAAATTTACAGGTAGAACAATAAATAAGATAAGTGAATAAGGAGATTTATATGAAAACTTTTACAAAATTTCAATTGAGGGATTTAACCCTTAAAAACAGAATCGTTATGCCTCCAATGTGCATGTATTCTTCCGATGAAAGTGGTGAGGTCAAGCATTTCCATAAGATCCATTATGGATCAAGAGCCATAGGAGGGACTGGTCTTATCATTTTGGAAGCAACGGCTGTTATTGCAAATGGCAGAATCTCAAATAGAGATTTAGGGATTTGGGATGATAAGCAGGTGGAAGGCCTAAAGTCACTGGTAGATCTTATACATGAAAATGGGGCTAAAGCAGCCATACAATTAGCCCATGCTGGTAGAAAAAGTGATAGTGGAAATGATTATATCGTTGCCCCCTCACCCATAAGCCATAGTGATAAATACGACCATCCGAGGGAGCTTGGACAAGCAGATATTGCAGATTTAGTGGAACGCTTTAAAAAAGGCGCTAAAAGATCCCTTGAAGCAGGCTTTGATGCGCTAGAGATTCATGCAGCCCATGGATATTTAATCCATCAATTCCTGTCTCCTATTACCAATAAAAGAGTCGATGAGTATGGGGGCAGTCTGGAAAATAGAACGAGATTTTTAAAAGAAATATTAATGGCCATAGAGGAAGTTTGGCCAAAGGAAAAACCAATAATTGTGAGGTTTTCTGCAACAGACTATACAGAAGGCGGCATAGATCTTGACGAGATTGTTGC
>DASRNA010000134.1:0-3652 GCA_035647655.1 Clostridia bacterium
TATTCTAATAATTTTACTCATGCTAGTTCTTCTAGTGTCCTGCAAGCCATCTCAACCCCTTGTAAGACAAGATTTTGCTCTTGCTACCGTGGTGAAAATCAGCCTGCGTGATCATGCTAGCGAAGAACTTATGGACAAAATTTTTGCCCGACTATGGGAGATTGAGGAGGGCATGAGTATTGATGGTAAAGACTCAGATATTTATAAACTCAACCAGGCAAAGGGACAGGCTATTCAAGTAAAAGATGACACATACTATGTAATGAAAAAAGCCAAACAGTACTACACCCTAAGCCAGGGATATTTTGATCCTAGCCTGGGAAATGTGGTTGACTTATGGAAAATCGGCACAGAAGAGGCAAGGGTCCCTTCTGATAAGGAAATTAAAGAAGCCCTTGCCTATGCAGATGGAAGTCAGATCGAACTACTAGAAAACTACCATGTGCGTATACCCCAGGGGACCATATTAGATCTAGGAGCCATTGCCAAGGGCTACGCGGCTGATGAAGCAGCAAGAATAGCTCAGGAAGCAGGAGTTAGCAGTGCGATTTTTGATCTAGGGGGCAATGTCCTTGCCCTAGGGCAAAAGGAGGGAGATAATTTTCGCATTGGTATTCAAGAGCCCTTTTCTGAGATCGTAAGGGGGAGTCCTTTTGCCATACTTTCTTTATCCAACCAGACGGTTGTAACCAGCGGAGATTATGAGCGGTATTTTGAAGAAGACGGAAAGCGTTATCATCATATTTTGGACTTTCGCACAGGCTATCCTGTGGAAAATGAACTCGCCTCAGTATCTATTATTACTGACACTTCTATACGCGCTGATTCCCTTAGCACTGCAGTCTATGCTATGGGGTTGGAAAAAGGAAAAAACTTTGTAGAAAAACAGAAGAATCTAGAAGCGATCTTTGTAACAAAAAATAAAGATGTAATTGTAACCGAGGGATTGCTTGATGTTTTTACACTGGAAGACTCAAGTTATCACCTAGAATAATCGAGGAGAATGAATGAAAAAGATTATTATCCTGGGGGCTGGTTATGGTGGAATATTAACTGCCAAAAGACTGGAAAAGACCTTCCGTAAAAGAGAAGATGTTGAAATAACTATTATTGATAAAAACACCTATCACGCTATGTTGACTGAACTCCACGAGGTTGCTGCCGAGCGTGTTCCCCGTGAAGCAGTTCGAATCGACCTAGATAAGATTTTTGCAAAAAGAAATATTGAAGTTGTTCACGATGAAGTCAAAGATATTGACTTTGATCAAAAAAGACTAGTGGGTGTAGTAGGGGAATATAACTATGACTATCTGGTTCTTGCTACAGGATCAAAGCCTACCTTTTTTAACACCCCTGGTGCAGATGAACATGCACTAACCCTTTGGACCTATGCAGATTCACTTCGAATCAATAATCATATCCACAAGATGCTTCAACTTGCCACATCAGAATTAGACCCTGACAAAAGAAAAGCCATGCTTAGTTTTGTCGTTATTGGTAGTGGATTTACTGGTGTTGAGATGGTAGGAGAGCTTGCCGAGTGGAAGAGCCGTCTTTGCCTAACCTATAATATTGAACCCGATGATCTTAATATTCATGTTATCGATATGCAGTCTAGAGTCTTACCTATTTTCGATGAGGTGCTTTCAGATAAGGCAGAAGCCTATCTAAGGAAGATGGATGTGCAAATTCATCTAAGCACTGCTATTACCGCAGTGAATGAGGACTCTATAGAAGTTAAGGGAAGAGACCCTATCCCGACAAGAACTGCTATTTGGGCAGCTGGCATTGAAGGCAGTGAACTCATGGAAGGGCTTAGTCTAGAAAAAGTCGCAAGAAACCGCGTTAAAACGGACAAATACCTTCGTTCAGTAGACCATAGAGACGTTTTTGTTGTAGGAGATAATATTTTCTATATTCCTGAAGGCCAGGAGCATCCTGTTCCACAAATGGTGGAAAATGCAGAAATCTCCCACGAGGTGGTCAGTCATAATATTACCAGTACTTTAGATAACAAAGAAATGATAGAGTTTAAGCCAGAATTCCACGGCGCCATGGTCTGTATCGGTGGTCGCTATGGGGTAGCAGAACTAAACACGAAAAACAGAAAGTTTCACCTTTCAGGTTTTCCTGCCATGTTTGTTAAGCATTTTATCAATATCCTATACTTTATGAAAATTGCTGGAATCAATAAAGTTTGGACCTATCTATTACATGAGTTTTTCCATGTAGACGATAGAAGAAGTTTTGTGGGTGGGTTTTTCTCGAAACGTTCCCCTAACTTTTTGCTTCTTCCCCTTCGCGTTTTTCTAGGGATCAAATGGCTATTAGCAGGCCTAGATAAGTTTGGAGGTGTTTGGGAGGACCCAAGCAAGATTTTTCTTCTGCCAAGTAAAGTTGTCGATGCTACAGCAGCGGCAACCGAAGTGGTAGAAGGAGTAGAAGCGGTGAGTCCTCTTCCCGTTCCAGAATTTATTTGGAAGAGCGGAGATTGGTTTATGAATTTGCTGTTTTATAATGCCGATGGCAGTTTTAATGGACTAGCCCCTGTCTTTCAAACTTTTATGGTGGTGGGAGAAATCCTTGTTGGGCTGGCCCTTATAGCTGGACTCTTTACCTTGCTGGCTGGACTTGGCTCCCTTGCTATGAGTCTTATGATCTATGTCAGCGCAAATGCAGCCCCTGAAATCCTGTGGTATATTGTAGCTACCATGGCAGTTATGGTAGGTTCTGGAAGCACCTTTGGTCTTGACTACTGGGTTCTTCCCTGGCTATCTGATCGCTGGAAAAAGCTAGCCTTTGTGCGTAGGTGGTATCTCTATACAGATAGAGCCCGAGGCTATTAAGATGAAAGTTTTCGAGCGCCATGAGGGAATGCTCCAAGAGGTTGATAAAAAGCTCTATGAGTTTTTAAAAACAGGAAATAGTTATATCAATGGATCCGTAGATTATCTCTCTACTATGAAAGGCAAAATGCTTCGTCCCCTTCTTTATTTGTTGGGGACGAAGATTGCTGGAGAAAAGGCCAACTTAGAAGTAGCAACAGCCTTAGAAATGCTCCATGTAGCCACACTAATCCACGATGATGTTATTGATGAGTCGAAACTTCGGCGCAGTCAAGAAAGTATCCAGAGTAAATACTCCAAGGATTATGCCCTTTATATGGGGGATTATCTTTTTAGCTCTCTTTTTCTTCTTCTTTCCCAGTCCCCCATGGAAAGAGAAGATATGCTAGAAATAGCAAAAATGATGCAAAAAATATGCGTAGCAGAGATGCATCAATACCATCAGCGTTATAATTTAGAAATGGGTTTTTTAGGCTATCTTCGGATTGTATCTGGAAAAACAGCAGCTCTTTTTTCATTAAGCCTAGCTGCAGGTAGTAAGGATGAAGAAGACAGAAAAACCCTTCTTCGCCTAGGCTATCGCTTAGGTGTTGCCTTTCAAATTCAAGATGATCTCCTAGATTTTCAAGGAGATGAAAAGTCAGTGGGAAAAGATTTGCGTCAGGATTTACTTAGGGGAAATTACAGTCTGCCTATTATTCTAGCCTATGAATCCATGCCAGAAGAAACCAAAAACTTGATGGAAAAAGACCCAATTCCTGAAGAAGAATTGTTTGATTTGCTAGATCAAAGTGGATCTTTAATAA
>DASRNA010000135.1:0-5886 GCA_035647655.1 Clostridia bacterium
ATCAAGAGCTTTATCTAAGGCCATAGTATCAGAAAGTTTACTTTCTATTTCTTCTAAACGCAGGATCTTTTTTTGATAGTCTTTCATTTTATCTCTACTTTCTTTATTCCATCGTAAAAATACAGCTCAGCCGGTCCTGGAAGCAAGTTGTCTTTTCTTACTATCCAATGATCTTGCTTTATTGCAATATAGCCTTTTTCTAATATTTTATCTGGGTTATAACTTTCTATTTTGAGAAAAGATAGTTTTGTTTTTTCTTTTTCCTTTTCAAAAATACCTTGAAAACTATCTTGCAGATTTTTTTGGTAGTCAAAGAGTGTACGATGCTCATTGATAAGCCTTTGCTCAAAATAGCGACGCATTTTATCAATTTTACTTTCTATATAAAAACTTTGTTTTTCGAGTTCAACAAAGCGGTTTTTTGCGTGAAGATCAAGTTTGCTTTTAAGTGAATCCAATAGACCAATCATATCTTCTGTCGCAAGTTGGGCTGCCTGGCTTGGGGTTGCTGCCCTTTGATCACTTACAAGCTCTGCTAAGGTAAAGTCTATTTCATGCCCAATGGCACAAAGACAGGGAGTACTATGCTCTGCTATTTGAAGACAGAGTCTCTCGTCATTAAAGACAGATAGATCCTCATAGCTGCCACCCCCACGGGTGAGAACTATCAGATCTGCTTGTGCTATTTTAAGGGCTTCTATTATCGATTCTACTGCCTTATCCCCTTGAACGGCAACCGGATAAAGAGTTACTTTACAAAAAGGATTTCTTAGGGCAAATATCTTCATGAAATCCTTATAGGCTGCTCCTGTGGGAGAAGTTAAAATTGCAATATTTTCAGGATAAGGGGGCAGTGGTTTTTTATTTAAGGGGTCTAAAAGTCCCTGTGCAAGGAACTTTTCCTTTAAGGCATAAAAAGCCTTTAGGAGTTCTCCTTCTCCTAGAGCTTTAACGCTTTGAACATAAAACTGCAGTCTTCCAGATTTTTCATAAAAAGAAACATTTCCCTTTAAAAGGACCCGGTCTCCTTCTTCAAAATTATAACTATTTTTTTCAACACTAGAGCGATACATAACGCAATCAATAGAAGCATAATGGTCTTTAATAGTAAAGTAGTAATGGCCACTACCATGACGGGTAAGCCGTCCAATTTCAGCTTCAACTTCTACTTTGTTCAAGCGTGGAGACAAAGCTAGCTCTCGTGAGATCAACATATTTAGTTGAGAAACACTTAATCTATTCATAATCAACTACACTGCCTAATACGCCATTTATAAAAGAATAGGAATCTGGACTGGAATAAATTTTAGAAATTTCCATAGCTTCATTGATTGATACTTCATGGGGAATATCTGCAAGATAGAGTATTTCCGTAGTTGCTAGCCGAAGCAGTGCTAAATCAACTTTATTCATTCGATTGACAGGCCATGTATGACTCAGTTGGTCTAATAGCTTATCGATAAATACGACATTCTCTGCTAGGTTTTCTAACAGGTCGTGGGCATAGTGCAGTTCTCTTTCTTCTTTAATTTCTTCAAAATCAAATTCTTTAAATAGATTCTCTAGATTGTTTTGAATTTCACAGGAATAAATCCACTGCATCAGTTTTCGCCGCATTGTTCGTCGGGTCATTATTTAAGTCCTACAATATGAATATCAACCCTTGAAACAGGGATCTCGAGCATTGTTTCAAGCGCAGACTTTAAATTTTCCTGTATCTTAAGTGCTGTATCAGTTATTTTAATGCCATTTTCAAGAGTAACATTTAAATTTAGTATAAGCCCTTCACTTCCCTCTTCAAACTGAATTGCTTCTAAGGGCTTTCTTTTTAAAAAGTTTATAATTTGTGAAGGTGTATCTTGTTGGACTAAAACTACGCCCTCAATCTCTTTGGCGGCAATTGTAATAAGTTCAGTGATGGCCTCCTGGCTTATACTCAGATTGCCTAATTTTGTTGTTAATACTTTTTCCATAATATACCTCCGCTACTATGAATTATACCAAAAAAAACGAACCTCTTCCACTTGAAGCAGAAAAGGTCCGAATTTGCTATTATTCTTCGTCTTCTTCGTCGTAAAGTTCGAAACTTTCGGCGTCGTAATCTGGAGAAAACAAATCTTCGTCATCGTCTTCGTCATCGTATTCTTCGAAATACAGCTCATCATCCATATCATAAAAATCTACTTCAAGATCAGTTAAATCTTCATCAATGGCTTCTACGACTTCATCCAAGACAGCAACTTCCTCGTCTAGCTCATCCAGCATATAACTCATTTCATCGAGAAGATCCAGTATCCCGAGGATTAGCTTCGTTTCCTTTTTGCTTTCATCAAGCTCCAAACCCTCAGAATAGCCCTGCAGAAAATTTAATTTTTCACGGATATAGCTCATTTTTTCCTCCTGATTACTTCCTGGACAAGTACTCTCCTGTCCTAGTGTCGATTTTGATTGTGTCGCCGACATTGACAAATAGTGGAACATTGACATCAGCGCCGGTTTCAAGGGTCGCCTTCTTTGTTATATTGGAAGCGCTATCTCCTCGAATTCCAGGCTCAGATTCAACGACTTCAAGCTCTACAAAATTCGGAGCTTCTACATCGATAACCTTGCCTAAGAAAAAGCGCACATCCACAGAATCATTTTCACGAACATACTTAATTACATCAGCAACCTGTTCCTGGGTAAGCTCTAGTTGATCATAGCTTTCATTGTCCATAAAGACATAATTTGTTCCGTCTTTATAAAGATACTGCATATTTTTTCGTTCAATGCGAGCTCTATTAAAGCGGTCTGATGGATTAAATGTTTCTTCCCTAGTGGCTCCTGAAATAATGTTTCGATAAGTGGTACGTACAAAGGCTGCACCTTTACCAGGCTTAACATGTTGGAAATCAATTACAACATAGGGTTGACCATCAATTTCAAAGGTTATTCCTTTTCTAAAATCATTGGCTGATATCATAAGGCCTCCTGAACTTCTAACTCTATAAGTTCTTTGTTTGATGTTGAAAGTGTTTGAGCACCTGTGTCGGTAACTAAAACAAGATCTTCTATACGTACGCCTCCAAAGCCTGGGATATAAATACCAGGTTCATCGGTGACAACCATACCAGCTTCTAAAAGCGAATCATCTGTGGGATTAAGTCGAGGATTTTCATGGACTTCAAGACCTACTGCGTGACCTAGGCCATGGCCAAAATTCTCACCATAGCCAGCTTCTGTAATGATATCTCTAGCAATTTTATCAATTTCTTTACAGATAGCGCCTGGCTTGATAGCTTTTAAGGCCTCTTTTTGAGCATGAAGCACAATTTCATAAATTTCTTTTTGTTTTTTATTTGCTTTGCCAATAGCTATGGTTCGTGTCATATCCGAACAGTAGCCCTTATAAATGCATCCAAAATCCAGGGTAAGAAGTTCGCCTTCTTTAATTACCTTATCTGTAGCTGAGCCGTGAGGCAAGGCTCCCCTCACCCCTGAGGCGACGATGGCTTTGAAGGACTCGCCTTCAGCACCACGTTTTTTTAATTGATTTACTAGTTCAAGATAAACATCTCTTTCTGTCATACCAGCTTTTATAAAGTCTAGCAGATAAGTAAAGGTATCATCTGCAATGGATTGAGCTTTTTTAATTAAAGCAATCTCATCATTGCTTTTGATTTGCCGGATCTTTTCGATGAATCGTCTCATGGGAACAAGTTCTCCATGAAAGTTTCCTTTGAGGCTTTCTAGGCTTTCGACGCTCATAAAATCATCTTCAAAACCAAGGCTATTTAATTTCAGTTCATTCAGTACATCTCCCAGTGATTTACTAGCGCTTATCTCAATAATTTCAAAATCTGGACATTCTTCTTCCACCTGAGAAATATAGCGAAAATCAGTGATAAAATAGGTCTTATCTTCTAGGATAAGGGCATAGCCAGTACTGCCAGTAAAACCACTGACATAATAACGATTTTCTGGTTTATAAAATAAGCAAGCATCTAGCGATAATTCCTTACAACTTTTACGGATTTGATTTAACACCTTCAAAAGATCCTCCTTATCATATTCTAGGTTCATTCTATCATAGCTTTGGGACAAAACTCAACAAAACTTTAAAAGTTTTTCCCCATCAACTGTAAAGTATTTTAGAAAGCTTTACGCATTAGATCCATGGGATAAAGTTTTTGCTTACTGTAAATATAAATAATTTGTTGAGGATGAGGTGCAGCTTTAATGGGCTTCATATCATGATCAAAGAGCTCATTAAGTTCTAGCCTATAACTTTTATAATCAGGACCAATAAAGTCCACATAATCGCCTAGTTCAAATTTATTACGTTGTTCGATTTTCACAAGTTTTGTGTTTTCATCGTAGTCTAAAACTACCCCAAGAAAATCAGCTCTTCTAATATAGTTTTGGGCATTGTATAGTTGGTCTTCCTCTGTGGGTTTTCTTAAAAAGAAACCTTGGGTAAAGTCTCTATGGGAGACCCTGGAAATTTCTTTAAAGAGTTCTTCGCTATTAAGGGCTCTATTTTTTTGAATTCGATTGATTCCTTCTTTATAGGCACGAACAATAGAAGAAACATAATATATGGACTTGTTCCGCCCTTCTATTTTAAGGCTAACGACTCCTGTATCAATAATTTCTTTTAGAAGATCGATAGCACAAAGGTCCTTACTGTTATAAAGGTAGGTCCCCTTCTCATCTTCAACAACTGGCAGATATTCGCCAGGGCGTTTTTCTTCCATTAGGTAGTAACTCCAGCGACATGATTGTGCACAGTCTCCTTTATTTGCATCGCGACCTGAAAGAAAGTTGCTAATTAAACAGCGACCACTATAGGAGATACACATGGCACCATGAATAAAAACTTCATATTCAAGATCTAAATCCTGGGTTGCATCTACAATTTCTTTTATTTCAATTAAACTGAGTTCCCTAGCAAGGATAATGCGTTTTACCCCTTGACTATGCCAAAAGCGAGCGGATAAAGCATTGGTGGTATTAGCCTGGGTACTTAAATGAATCTCCACATCTCCAAGAATTTCTCTAACAAGAACAATAGCGCCTGGATCAGATACGATATATGCATCAAAGCAAAGATTTTTAATTTGTTCCAAATAAGTTTTAAGTTCTTTAATGTCTTCATTATGGGGGATTATATTAAGGACAAGGTAAAGTTTTTTCCCCATGGAATGAGCTTCATCCAGGGCAATTTCCATTTCCTCTATGGTAAAATTCTTAGTTTGTTGTCGAAGTCCAAAGACCTCACCTGCCATATAGACGGCATCAGCTCCATAATGTAGAGCATAACGAAGTTTTTCCAAATCCCCTGCCGGTGCTAAAAGTTCTATTTTTTTCATTTTTTTTCTCCAATTAAAAGACCATCATCTATTGGAAGGATTGTTGCATGAAACTCCTCAAAGACAAGTTCTAAAAAGGCATGCATGCGCCGTTGGAGGGTTCTATGCCTACGATCGCACTTGCTATCATAGCTTAGTCCTCTAGCAAAGATATTATCAGCTATTAGCAGGCTGCCCTTGTTCATATGAGCAAGAGCTTCCTGTAAGAAATACACATAGTGAGGTTTGGATCCATCAAGAAAAAGAAGATCAATCTTCTTTTTTCTTTTAGCAAGATAATCCTGGCCATCACCAAGGACAAATTCTATATTAGGATGGGATAAAAAATCTTTTGCCACTTCATAGCGCGGGATATGCCGCTCAAGGCTTACAATATTTGCCTTAGGCAAAAGAAGGTGGAGAAGTTTAGTAGAATATCCATATCCACTTCCAATCTCCACTAGTTCTTTAACGATTTTGTTTTTTAGATAAAAAGCGAGGAATTCACCAACTTCATTGCTAATAACACTCACTCCTACCCTGTCTGCCTCTAAAC
>DASRNA010000136.1:0-4635 GCA_035647655.1 Clostridia bacterium
ATATAAAGAAATAAGATGAATTATAAAGAAGTAGGATGGGAAAACAAAAGACAAATTGCCAGGATGATTAGCATGGTTGAAAATGCAGCTCCTGGTCATGAAGAGATTTTTGAAAAAATCTATGATAAAACGGGTCACGCCTATGTTATTGGTATTACAGGCCCTCCTGGGGCAGGAAAAAGTTCACTAACAGATCTTCTTGCAAGAAACTATATTTCTCAAGAAAAAAAAGTGGGCATTATTGCTGTTGATCCTACCAGTCCTTTTTCAGGAGGAAGTATTCTTGGGGACCGGATAAGGATGAATGAGCTAACGACCGACCCAAGAGTATTTATTCGAAGTATGGGAACCCGGGGACAACTAGGAGGCCTTTCAGCAGGGACCGCTTCTGCCCTTCAAGTACTAGATGCAGTTGGGGCGGATATAATAATTATTGAGACCGTAGGTGTGGGTCAATCGGAAGTGGAAATAATTAAATATGCCGATAGCATACTTATGGTTATGGTGCCGGGTCTGGGAGATGATATTCAGACCATGAAGGCTGGCATTATGGAAATAGGCGACGTATTTGTTGTCAATAAGAGTGATCTTCCTGGAGCTAATAAGACCAAGCTTGAGCTAGAAGCCATGCTTAGTTTTATGCAAAACAAAAAATGGAGACCACCTGTTCTTCTTGCCAGTGCAAGCCGTAATGAGGGCATTAAAGAGCTTGTAGAGGCCCTGGATAATCATAGGACCTATCAAGAAAAAGAGGGCCTGCTCTTTGAACGAAGAAAGAGAAATATCAATGAACTTCTATTTGAAGTTTTACAAGATAAATTTTTTCGCCAGATAAAAGAACTGGAGGATTATCCTCAGCTTTTAAAAGATCTAACAAGAAAAGAAATCGATCCCTACACAGCAGCACAGCTACTTTTAAAACAATTAAAGGAGAAAAGAGGATAAATGGAAATACTTAAATTGGACCATATTGGAATTGCAGTAAAAAGTCTAGATGACGCCCTACCCTTTTGGAGAGATGTTTTGGGTTTAAAAGAAGCAGGGATTGAAGTAGTGGAAGAACAAAAGGTAAAGGTTGCTTTTTTGCCTGTGGGAGATACTGAAGTTGAACTACTTGAATCTACAGATGAAGATGGGCCTATTGCTAGGTTTATTGAAAAAAACGGTCCTGGCGTTCAACACCTTGCCTTTCGCGTAAAGGATATCAATGCAGGGATTGATTATATGTTAGAACAGGGCATGCGTATGATTGATTCTTCTGCTCGCTATGGAGCGGGAGGAGCCCGCATTGCCTTTGTACACCCGAAAAGTAGTCAAGGAGTTCTTGTTGAGCTCTCAGAAAGAGAAGACTAGAGCATTTTGGAGGAGAAAATGGATAAAAACAAACTCCTAATTGATAAAAAGGAGACGATTATTGCTGGTGGAGGTTCTAAGAGGATAGAAAAACAGCATGCCTCAGGAAAACTTACCGCAAGGGAACGTTTGGCCCTCTTGTTTGATAAAGACACCTTTATTGAGCTGGATGCCTTTGTGAGTCATAGATGCACAAACTTTGGTATGGAAAAAATTAGTGCACCAGGAGAAGGGGTCATTACAGGCTATGGCTATGTGGATGATCGCTTGGTCTATGCCTATGCCCAAGATTTTACTGTAATTGGGGGAAGCCTTGGTGAAATGCATGCGGAAAAAATCATTAAAGCCCATGAAAATGCCATGAAGGTAGGGGCTCCTTTTGTCGGGCTAAATGACTCTGGTGGAGCTAGAATTCAAGAGGGCGTAGATGCTCTTTCTGGCTACGCAAAGATCTTCTATGCTAATACTATGGCCAGTGGGGTAATCCCTCAAATTACGGCTATTATGGGCCCCTGTGCTGGTGGAGCAGTTTATTCTCCCGCCTTAACAGATTTTGTATTTATGGTAGATCAATCGGCAAAAATGTTTATTACTGGCCCCCAGGTTATAGAGACTGTAACGGGTGAGAAAGTATCAGCCGAAGAATTAGGCGGATCTATGACCCATAACTCTGTTTCTGGAGTGGCACATTTTCATAACAAGAGCGATGAGGATACGCTTGCTCAGATTCGTAGGCTGATTAGTTTTCTTCCTAGCAATAATGCTCAAAGGGCGCCAAGCAGGGATCCAGGTGAGGTCCAAGGCTATTTAGAAGACTTAGACCATATTATTCCTGAGAGTTCAAGCAAGCCCTATGATATGCATAAAATAATTGAAAGCTTGGTGGATCATGGTGATTTTATGGAATACCAAGCCTATTTTGCTAAAAACATTATTACAGGATTTGCCCGCATTGGGGGAAGAAGCGTGGGTATTGTAGCCAACCAGCCCCAGGTGCTAGCTGGAACCCTAGATGTAAATGCTTCTGATAAGGCAGCCCGCTTTATCCGTACCTGTGATGCCTTTAATATTCCACTTTTAACCTTGGTTGATGTACCAGGTTTTTTACCAGGAACTGACCAGGAATATGCAGGAATTATCCGCCATGGAGCTAAAATGCTGTATTCTTATAGCGAGGCTACGGTTGCCAAGGTAACCCTGATTGTTAGAAAGGCCTATGGAGGTTCTTATATTGCCATGTGTAATAAAGAACTAGGAGCAGATGTTGTTTATGCTTGGCCTACAGCAGAAATAGCTGTTATGGGCCCCAAGGGAGCGGCAAACATTATTTTCAGAAAAGAAATAAGTGCAGCTGAAGATCCAGTTGCTGAAAGACAAGCCCGTATTGATCAATATGATAAAGAATTTGCTACCCCCTATAAGGCGGCAGAAAGAGGATATGTTGATGATGTCATCCTGCCTCATAGCAGCCGGGCAAGAATTGTAGATGCCTTTGTTATGCTAGAGGGTAAGCGTGCTAGTTTACCCCGTAAAAAACACGGCAATATGCCTTTGTAGGAGATAAAATGAAAGAATTTGCAAGTATACAAGATATGTCCCAGATGCCGATTATGGAAAGACTTAGCAATGGTTTGATTGTAACAGTTCTTGGTATGGGAATGACTATTTTGGTCTTGGTTCTACTTTATTTTGCCATAAAACTAATGAGCAATATCCTTAGTAAAGAAGAGTCGCCAAAGGCCACTCAGAGCGAGCCGATTCCCCTTGCACCCCTTAAAGAAGAAAAAGACAAAGAGGATGAGGAACTAATCGCTGTATTTATGGCAGCTATTATGGCTCATACAGGTCAAGATCATAAGAAAATAAAATTTCAAGGCTATCGTGAAGTAGGAACAGATCTTCCTTTATGGAGCAAGGCCGGTGTTATGGAAACAATGAATAGAGAAATTTAGGAGAAAAGAATGAAAACATATAAAATCACTGTAAATGGAACGGTTTATGAAGTTGATGTGGAAGAAATTAGAGAAGATGCTTCAAGCTCAGCCCCTTCCTATTTGGCGCCCAGTTCTGCTCCTAGACCAGCAACCAGTCCAGCACCTGCACCTACACCTACACCAGTAGCTAAGCCGGTAGCAGAAGCGACCACGGGTGAAGGAAGTATTGACGCTCCTATGCCAGGAACAATCTTAGATATTCTTGTTGGAGTGGACCAGGAGGTTGAAGCTGGTCAGGTTGTTCTTATTTTAGAGGCCATGAAAATGGAAAATGAAATTCAGTCACCCCTTTCAGGAAAAGTTATTCAAGTAAATACGACAAAAGGTGCTGCAGTTAACTTTGGCGATTCGCTACTGGTAATTGGCTAGGAGGCCTGTTTTGCTAGATGTATTTATAAACTTTATAAAGTCCTCGGCTTTTGTGGCTTTAGATATCAAGACGATTATTATGTTAGTAATCAGCTTTTTTCTGATGTATCTAGCCATTGTTAAAAAGTTCGAACCCCTGCTTCTTATTCCTATTTCCTTTGGAATGCTCTTAGCAAATGTCCCCTTTGCAGGAATGATGGATCCCCCAACAGAAAACCAGTTTGGTGGCGTGCTCTACTATCTTTATCAAGGGGTAGAGTTAGGGGTCTTTCCCCCCCTTGTTTTTATGGGCATAGGTGCAATGACAGATTTTGGGCCTTTAATTAGCAATCCCAAAAGTCTTTTTTTGGGTGCTGCTGCTCAATTTGGAATTTTTGTTACTTTTATTGGCGCCATAGCATCAGGAGCCTTTACAGCAGCTGAGGGAGCTTCAATAGCTATTATTGGGGGAGCAAATGGTCCAGCTGCACTCTATCTAACCAGTCTATTGGCTCCTCATCTTCTTGGGTCTATTGCTATAGCAGCCTATTCTTATATGGCCTTAGTTCCTGTTATTCAGCCACCCATAATGATGGCCTTGACAAGCAAAGAAGAAAGAATGATAAAGATGAAGCAGATGCGAGTGGTATCCCAAAAAGAAAAGATTATATTTCCCATTATGGTAACTCTGCTTGTTTCTTTGATCGTGCCTGCCTCCACCCCCCTGGTTGGGATGTTGATGCTGGGAAATCTGTTTAAAGAAGCCCTTATTGTTGATAAGCTTCGGGCTACAGCAAGTGATGCAATTATGTATACTGTAACAATTTTTCTTGGTTTAACCATTGGGGCTACGGCTAATGCAGAACAATTTTTATCTTCTAAAACAATCTTGATTATGATTTTAGGTGTTGTTGCATTTTCCTTTGGAACAGCGATGGGC
>DASRNA010000137.1:0-15439 GCA_035647655.1 Clostridia bacterium
CCATAATATTGGGTATATTCTAATGGACGCAGAGCTTGAGCCAGACAAGGAGATGGCAAAAGACTGTGGCAAGTGCAAGGCGTGCATTCTGGCCTGCCCGCAAGGGGCCATTGGGGACTACCAACTAGAAGCTAAAAAATGCCTTTCTTATATTACCCAGTGGAAAGAGGCCGAATATACACCCCTTAAAGGATGTTTTTATGGCTGTGATATTTGTTTGAGAGCCTGCCCCTATAATAGGGTAGAAGAAAGAAACAAGGATTTTGTTTTTGATGAAAACATATTTTTAAATTTAAGCAATAGAGCCTTTAAGCGCCAATATGGCCATAGGGACTTTGCTTGGATTGGAAAAAATAGAATTTGCCGAAATATCAATTGGATTAAAAAGGAGAAAATAATGGGAAATACTCATGAACTAAAGTATCTGCAAGATAAAGTAGACCAACTAAAAGAAGACGGTGTTTATAGAAAACTCCCTGAAATGCTGGGCGCTAATGGACCAGTTATTAACCTTGATGGGAAAAAGGTGATTAATCTTTCTTCTAATAACTATTTGGGCTTTGCCAATCATCCGCGACTAAAAAAAGCCGCTACAGAAGCTATTGAAAAATATGGGGTTGGGCCAGGAGCGGTTAGAACCATTAATGGAAATATGGATATTCATGAAGAGCTAGAAAGACGCTTGGCTCATTTTAAGCATGAGGAAGCGGTAACCGTCTATCAATCCGGTTTTAACTGCAATAGCGGAACCATCCAAGCCATTACAGACCGAGGCGATTTAATTATTTCCGATGAACTCAATCACGCTTCCATCATTGATGGGGTCCGCCTTTCCCGAGCAGACAAGGCTGTCTTTAAGCATTCTGATATGGAAGACTTGGAGAGAATACTAAAAGAAAACCAAGGCAAACACAAGGTTACTCTTATTATTAGCGATGGCGTTTTTAGTATGGATGGCGATTTGGCCAAGCTACCAGAAATTGTTGCCTTAGCAGAAAAATATGGTGCACTCACCTATATTGATGATGCCCATGGTTCTGGAGTGTTAGGCGAAAATGGCCGGGGAACCGTAGATCATTTCGGCCTTCATGGTCGCATAGATTTTATTATTGGAACCCTATCCAAGGGCATGGGTGCTTTAGGTGGATATGTAGCTAGTAAGCAGGTAACAAAAGAATGGCTATCCCATCGAGGACGTCCTATTCTTTTTAGTACAAGTTTGCCTCCTGCTATAGTGGCGGCCCTAATTGAAGCAGTCAATATGCTAGAAGAGTCTTCAGAGTTTACCGATAGACTGTGGGACAATGCTCGTTACTTTAAGGAAGAATTAAGTAAGCTTGGCTTTGATACAGGCCACAGCCAGACACCCATTACTCCTGTTATAATCGGAGATGAAGCCAAGGCAGTGAAGTTCTCCAAAGAACTTCTTAACCGAGGTGTTTTTGCTAGTTCCATTGTATTTCCCACTGTACCCAAGGGTACTGCCAGACTGCGCTGCATGATTACAGCGGAGCATAGCAAGGAAGATCTTAAACGTGCAGTAGAACTATTTGATGAAGTCGGTAAAGAGATGGGACTTATTTAAATTGACAAAAAAAGTTGAGGCACTAGTTGAGAAACTGGCTAGCTTATATCCTGAGGCAAGGGCAGAATTGAACTATAAAAACAATTTTGAGCTTCTTGTGGCAGTGATTCTTTCAGCTCAGTGCACTGATGTACGCGTAAATATAATAACCAAGGAACTTTTTAAAGAGGCTCCCGACCCAGAAGCTATGGTTGCACTAGGCATTGAAGGGATTACTGAGCTTATTCGTTCCTGCGGTATGTATAATCAAAAGGCAAAAAACCTATATTTGACTTCTGGACTCCTATTAGAAAAACACGGGGGTCAAGTTCCTTCTAGTCGTGAGGCTTTGATGGAGCTTCCGGGGGTGGGACGCAAAACAGCAAATGTGGTTTTAAGCAACGCCTTTGGCCAGCCAGCCATTGCGGTGGACACCCATGTTCTTAGGGTATCCAATCGCTTGGGCTTGGCCAAGGGAAAGGATCCCTATAAGGTAGAAATGCAGTTGCAAAAAATACTGCCAAAAAAAATATGGACTGTAATGCATCACCGCCTTATTTTACACGGACGTTACTGTTGTAAGGCCCGCAATCCTCAGTGTCAGGCCTGTGGCCTCTTATCTCTTTGCCCGCGCATAGGAGTCGATCAATGATTATATCTAAAAATCCATACGATCCAAAGATTTATAGGCATATGGGGTTTTTCTTTGATAGCGTAGTTTTTACCAGCTCTTTGCAGAGTGATTTTGCTGTTCTTACTAAAAGCTTTCGCCAGGGGAATATAGAAGAGTATGAAAAGATGATGAGTGCGGAGTATGAGAAGTTCTATCAAAAAATACAAGAGAAATTGGAAGCTCAGGGTTGTGATGGTCTTTTTAATACAACTCTTCACACCGAGGTCCTATATGCAGGTACAATCTTACTCTATGCTTCGGGGGACAAAGTAGAAAAACTATGATTCATATTGTTCTTGTTGAACCAGAAATCCCACAAAATACAGGCAATATTGCTAGGACTTGTGCCTTAAGTGGGGCCAAACTCCATCTAGTAAGACCTCTAGGTTTTTCTTTAGAAGAAAAAAAGCTCAAAAGAGCAGGTCTTGATTATTGGGATAAACTGAGGCTGGAAGTTCATACTAGCCTAGATGCTTTTTTGGATAAATATGGTGAGAGCAAGCTATATCTTATTACTAGCAAGGCAGAAAAAACAATTTATGACTCTCCTCTTAAGGGAGAAGTGTTTTTTCTTTTTGGAAAAGAGACTGCTGGGTTGCCAGAAGGTCTTCACAAAAGATATAGGGAGCATCGACTTCGCATTCCCATGCTTGAAAAAGAGGGACTGCGTTCACTTAACTTATCTAACTCCGTAGCCATTGTTATTTATGAGGCTTGGCGACAAGGAAGCTATGTCTAAATGTTTAACTTACTGGTAAATGGGTAAATATTCCCATTGAGGACACAAAATATATCCCGGTGAGGATATTATTTTAGGAGGTATTTAATGAAGAAATTTTTAGCACTAGCTCTGGTACTGTTACTTAGCTTCTCGCTTATTTCTTGTGGTGGACAAGAAGCCGAAGAAGCGCCAGCACCAGAGGCGACTGAGGAAGAAACTGTCGAAGAAGAAGCTGTCGAAGAAGAAGTGGAAGAAGAAGCTGTCGAAGAAGAAGAAGAAGCGGAAGAAGCAGCAGAAGAAGTGGTTGCTGATGAAGAAACGCTGATTGTTGACACAGAAGAAGTTGACAGGGATTCACTAAAGGAAATCACCATCGGTCTTGTTACCGATACTGGTGGAATTGATGACAAGTCATTTAACCAAGGTTCATGGGAAGGCGTCAAGTACTATGCCGAGAAATTTGAACTTCCTGAAGGAAATATAGGCTATTTACAAAGTACTTCCGATGCCGATTATATTCCAAACCTAGCCCAGTACAGTGAAGACAAAAAGGATCTGATTGTTGCAGCTGGATTCCTCTTTGAAGAATCTTTGATTAAGATTTCTGAAGACTTCCCTGAGCAAAAAATACTATTTATTGATGCTGTGGTAGATGCTCCTAATGTTCTTAATGCGCTTTTTGCTGAACATGAAGGTTCTTATCTTGTAGGTGTTGCTGCTGCTCTTAAGGCGCAAGACGCTGGGCAAGATACAGTAGGCTTTGTTGGTGGCATGGACTTTGATACAATTCAAAAGTTTGAAGCTGGCTTTGAGCAAGGTGTTCTATCAGTTGATCCAGAAATGAATATTGTTGTTGAATATGTTGGTGACTTCAGTGCTCCTGAAGATGGACAAACACTGGCAGCAAAAATGTATGATTCTGGTGTTTATGTAATTTATCATGCAGCTGGTGGATCAGGAAATGGTGTTATTAAAGAAGCCAAAGACCGTGTTCAAAATGGCGAGGATGTCTGGGTAATTGGTGTTGATAAAGATCAATTCTCTGAAGGTGTCTATGCTGATGGAAAATCTGTTATACTCACATCTATGCTTAAAGGTGTAGGACAAGCATCCTATGATGCTAGTAAGCAAGTTGCCCAAGATAAATTTGAGGGTGGAACTCGCATCTATGACCTTAAGGCCAATGGGGTAGGAATTCCTTTGGTAAATCCAAATCTTAAAGATGAGTGGGTAGAGCAAATAAACGAATTCGCTGATAAAATCATAAATGGCGAAATCGAAGTAGACCCTGTTCCAACTCGCGTACAGTAATATATTTCTAGTAAAGAAAGGCCCTTGGCTATAAAAAGCCTGGGGCTTTTTTTCTGTCTTTTTTTAGATTTGTTCCCCTATAAAAACAGTGAATTTACGGCCTCCAATTAACAAAAAAAAGCTTAATCATGGTATACTGGCCTTAATAAGATAGAAAGGGGAGAAAATGGAGCAATATGTAGTTGAAATGCGAAATATTACTAAGCGTTTTCCCGGGATCCTTGCCAATGACAATGTGACTTTACAGCTAAAAAAAGGCGAGATTCATGCCCTCCTAGGTGAAAATGGTGCTGGTAAATCGACTTTAATGTCGGTTCTTTTTGGTTTTTACAAAGCAGAAGAAGGTGAAATTTATGTAAGGGGAGAAAAGGTAAATATAAAATCTCCCAATGTAGCTCATGAACTGGGTATTGGTATGGTTCATCAGCATTTCCAGTTGATTGATAATTTTACTGTAGTTGAAAACATTATTCTGGGCGATGAGCCCGGAGGGATCTTAGTTGACTATGCCAAGGCAAGAAAACAAGTTGAAGCCCTTTCGGCTCAATATGGTTTGGGAGTAGACCCCGATGCCAAGATTGAAGATATTAGTGTTGGAATGCAGCAGAGAGTAGAGATCCTTAAGGTACTTTATAGAAAAGCCGATATTATAATATTAGATGAGCCCACTGCTGTTTTAACACCACAAGAAATTGATGAACTTGTGGAGATTATGAAAAACTTTGCGGCAGAGGGAAAGAGTGTTATTTTAATTACTCATAAACTAAAGGAAATCCTTATTGCCGCAGATAGGGTAAGTGTTCTTCGGCAAGGAAAGTATGTTGGAACAGTAAATGTGAAAGATACCAGCGAAGCAGCCATGGCTGAGATGATGGTAGGACGCAAGGTAAGCTTTCGTGTTGATAAGACCCCTGCCAAACCAGGGGAGGTTGTGCTAGAAATTAAGGACCTTTGGGTAAAAGACCATCGAAATTTAGATGCCCTTCGCGGTTTAAACTTACAAATTCGCCGGGGTGAAATTTTGGGTATTGCTGGAATTGACGGCAATGGCCAGCAAGAACTAGTTGAAGCAATTACGGGTCTGCGCAAAATAGATAAAGGAGAAATATTACTCCAGGGCAACTCTATCATTGATGATAGTATTCGAGATCACATTCTAAAGGGGATTGCCTATATCCCAGAAGACCGGCAGAAAAGAGCCCTTATAATGGACTTTAGATTGGATGAGAATATTGTTCTTAAGACCTATGTAAACGAGCCCCTTAGCCATGGAATGCTACTTGATTATAGGGAGATGCAAAAAAAAGGAAAACGCATTGTCAGTGAGTTTGATGTGCGAAGCTCTGAAGGAATCAATACCATCGTGCGCAATATGAGTGGGGGCAACCAGCAAAAGGCCATCGTTGGAAGAGAAATGGATTTGAATCCACTGGTTATGGTCGCCTCTCAGCCTTCTAGAGGTCTTGATGTTGGAGCAATTGAATATATACATAAGCGTCTGGTAGAACTAAGAGATCAAGGCAAGGCTGTTCTGCTTATCAGCTTTGAACTCGATGAAATTATGAGCGTAAGTGATCGAATCAATGTAATTTATCAGGGGCGAATCACTGGTGATGTCCTTTCTGAGGAAACAACAATTCAAGAGTTGGGACTTATGATGAGCGGATCAAAGGAGGTTTCCCTTGCTTAAAAAAAGGAGTCATCTTACTTTAAGTTTAATTGCTGTAGTTTTTTCTTTTATTGTCGCCAGTTTGGTTATGATAATTTCAGGAGTTAGTCCTGTCACCTTTTTCCTATCCCTCTTTCGTACAATGACAGGAATGAATTTAAAAGCGATAGGTGAAGAAGGTTTTTTTAACGCGCGCTATCTGGGTGAGTTTCTCCAAATGACCATGCCCATTATTTTAACGGGACTTTCTGTTGGTTTTGCCTTTAGAACCGGTCTTTTTAATATTGGTGCGGAAGGTCAATTAATTATGGGAAGTGTGGGAGCGGTGATTGTGGGTGTCTTGTTTGAATTGCCCTTTTTTATTCATATCCCCTTGGCCATGCTTGCAGCCACCTTGTTTGGAGCCCTTTGGGGATGGGTGCCTGGTTATCTTAAGGCGAAGTTTGGGGTTCATGAAGTTGTTATAACAATTATGATGAACTATATAGCCCTTTACCTGGGGAATTTAATGATTAAGTCCCTTCCAGGAAGCACCAACCAAAAAAGTGCAAACTTAGCTCCCTCTGCTCTTTTACATAGTGACTTCCTTCGGGGCATAACGGGGAACTCCCGTTTTCATTGGGGTTTTATCGCTGTGATTATAGCAGTTATTATCTATCACTTTATTATTGAAAAAACGACCTTTGGGTATGAGCTTAGGGCGGTGGGTTTTAATCGAGATGCAGCCGAATATGGTGGCATTAAGGTTTCAAGTCGCATTGCCTATTCTATGGCCATAGCAGGAGCCTTTGCAGGACTTGCTGGTGCTATGCTGACCCTTGGAACCTTTGACTATGGTCGTGTACTTGGTTCTTTTGAGAATTATGGTTTTGATGGGATTGCTGTAGCCCTTTTGGGAGGAAATACAGCTTTGGGAATTTTCTTGGGTGGTTTGCTCTTTGGTGGATTAAAAAGCTCCCAGACCTTGATGCAGGCTTCTGGAATACCTTTGGAGATTGCTATTATAGTTTCAGCCCTTATTATCCTTTTTGTGGCTATGAAAAATGGCATTGACATGGTGCTTGAACGGATGGATGCAAGAAGGAGGAAGAAAGATGAATCTCATTAGTTCAATTGTGACCCTATCGCTTATTTATGCTACCCCTATCATCATTACCGCCCTGGGTGGTCTTTATAGCGAGCGAAGTGGTATTGTTAATATTGCCCTTGAAGGGATAATGGTAATAGGTGCCTTTGTGGCCGCTACCTTTACGCCACTTAATGAGGCCGCTCTAGGGGCCTGGACTCCTTGGATTGCTATTTTGCTAGGGGCTATAATGGGATGTCTTTATAGTCTGATTCATGCTTTTGTTAGTATTGACCTGCAAGCAGATCAGGTGATTTCTGGTACCGCCCTTAATATGCTTTCCCTAGGAATTACTGTTTATTTTTGTCAGATTATTTTTAATCAGCAGAGAACAGAAACCTTTAATATAGGCTTTGTAAAAACAAATGTACCCTTTTTCTCAGAGATTCCCATTATTGGAGATCTATTCTTTAAGAGGATGTATTACACTTTTTATTTGGCCATCCTGCTGGTTTTAGTTACCGCCTTTATCCTTAGGAGGACTCGTTTTGGTTTGCGCCTTAAAGCAAGTGGGGAACATCCTTCGGCAGTGGATAGTGTTGGTGTAAGTGTTCGAAAAATGCGTTATACGGGTGTCTTGATTTCTGGGTTTTTAGCAGGACTTTCTGGCGGGATTATGGTTCTTACCCAGGCGACGCAATTTACCGCAGGAAGTATTCACGGGGTAGGTTTTATCTCCCTAGCTGCCCTTATCTTCGGGCGCTGGAATGCCTATGGCGTTTTGGGAGCCGGTATATTTTTCGGTTTTTCTCAAATTTTTGCTATCTTTAGTAAAGATATCCCTCTTTTGGCTAATGTTCCCTCAGAGGTTTTTCGTGCCCTACCTTATATTTTAACAATTATTGCCATTCTACTATTTAGCCGTAGAAGTGCAGGACCCAAAGCATCAGGGGAAATATATGATGTATCAAAACGCTAGGAGACTTTATGCATCTTGATATGAGTATGGTGTTAGAACAAAAGCAACAATTAATTCTAACACCAGCCCTAAAACTTAGTTTGGATATCCTTCAGGATAATTCAATAGAACTAAAGGAAAGGGTTGAAAAAGAAGTGTTAGAAAACCCTCTGCTTGAAATACGCGAAAACAGTCCTCCTCCCAGAAAAAGTCCTAGTAGCTATGCTCCCTGGGATGACTTGCAGGAGCGCCAAAGTCTTAGCCAGTACCTTCTTGAGCAAGTTAGGATATTAGAACTTAGCTCAAAAGAACGCAGTCTGATAGAAAGACTGATTGAATATATCAGCCGCAAAGGCTATCTCTTAGATGAGTATCAAAAGGATGCTTTCTTTTTGGCCTTTGATAAAGAAGAAATGGAAAAGGCCCTATGGATTTTACAAGGGCTAAAACCAGCAGGAATTGGGGCTCGTAATTTAACAGAGTGTCTGGTCTTGCAGTTAAGAGATTTGGGTTTTGATACCTCTATTGCCCTAGATATTGTAAGTGAGGATCTTGAAGATGTGGCAGCCCATCGCCTAGAAAAACTAAGGAAAAAATACAATATCGACCTTGAAAAAATAGAAGAGGCAATCCGAACCATTCAGTCTTTGGATCCAAAGCCAGGGCTTGCCTTTCATAAAAGCGATCGAATTGACTCTCATATTGCCGATGTAATTATTAAAAAGGAAGAAGATCAACTGGACTTTGAACTAAATGAATGGACCTATCCAGATGTTATGGTAAATCCCTACTACTCCAGCCTTAGTCTTGATGAGCTAGATGATAAAAGCAAAATCTATATTTCTAATAAGCAGAAGCGCGCAGAGTTGTTTTTAGAAGCCCTTAGTCAAAGACGAAAAACCATTAGCAAGGTAATGAAAAGCATTATAGATTTTCAAAAAAAATTCTTTTTTATCGGCGAAAAGGGCATGATTCCTCTTAATCTTCTTGATGTTGCCCAAGAGATAGATTGTCATGAATCCACAATTTCCCGGGCCATCAATGGGAAGTTTCTTCTTTTTGAGAATCAGCTATATCCTTTGAGCTATTTTTTCCCTAGTGCTGTAGAGGGACTTGAGGGTGGCAGTGTAAGTTCCCTTAGAGTAAAGAGTATCTTGGAAGAAATGGTAGAAAATGAGAACAAAGAAAAACCCTATAGTGATAGTGCCTTGGCAAAAAAGCTAGAGGAACTGGGAATCTATGTGGCCCGAAGAACAGTGGCCAAGTACAGAGAAGAGCTAGGAATTTTGTCTTCTGTTCTAAGAAAAAACTTTAGATAGATTTTAAAAGGAGTCTTTAGTGGGTATATAAGCCAGTAGGTGTTACTATCAACTTACTTTAAACAAAACCAAATAAGCAATTATCCTTGTTGGCAAGAGGGATGGAAGTGCTTTTTATAAAAACAGATTTACTAACTTATAAAAAAAAGAAGAAAAGAAAGGACCAAAAATGAAAAACGTAGCAATAAATGGATTTGGACGTATAGGACAAGCCGCCGTACGTATTTGGGCTCAGCAAAAAGAAAAGAAGTTTACTCTAGCTCTGATAAACGGAGGAGATGTTCAGCGTATCTATTCGTCTTTAAAGTATGATTCTGTATATGGCACTTTTCCTGGAACAATAGAAAAGGGAGACAAGTGTGTTTATGTAAATGGCGAAAAGATAGAAGTACGCAACCAAAGAGACGAAGATAATCTTCCTTGGAAAGAACATAAGATAGATATAGTTGTTGATTCTACAGGTCGCTATAGAACAAAAGAAAAAGCACAAATCCACTTGGACCAAGGAGCAAAAAAAATCCTGGTTACTGCACCGGTTACAGGAGATGATGTAACCATTGTTATGGGTGTAAATGAAGATGACTACGAGCATGAAAATCACCATATTGTATCAAATGCATCTTGTACAACCAACTGTCTAGCACCTGTGGCCAAGGTCTTGGATAGAGAGTTTGGAATTGAAAAGGGCATGATGACCACAATACATGCTTATACGGGTGATCAAGTATTAATCGATAGCAAGCATAAGGATCCTCGCAGGGCCCGAGCTGCTGCTTTAAATATAATCCCCACCACCACAGGAGCCGCCAAGGCTGTTGCCCTGGTTCTTCCTCAACTAGAGGGAAAGTTTTCAGGAATGGCTGTTAGAGTTCCTACTCCTACTGTTTCTATGGTGGATCTAGTTATTACAACCAAAAAACCAGTAACAGTAGAAGAAGTGAATCAGTCACTTAAAACAGCAAGTGAAGGTGAAATGAAGGGTCTTCTTGGTTATAGTGAAGAGCCCCTAGTATCATCGGACTATAAAGCGGACAAGCGCTCTTCTATAGTAGATGCTTTATCCACTATTGTTTTGGGTGAGAATATGGTAAAAGTTATAGCATGGTATGACAATGAATGGGGCTATGCTGAGCGTGTAGTTGACCTTTGTGAATATATGGTAGAAAAAGCAAGATAAGAAGATCCCGACTTAGGTCGGGATTTTTAAGGAGGACCTATGAAAAAGACAATTCGAGATATAGATGTTAGGGGTAAGAAAGTATTTCTTCGAGTGGACTTTAATGTACCACTAAAAGAAGGGGAGATTCGTGATGAGAGAAGGATCGTTTCGTCGCTTCCTACAATCAAATATTTAAAGGAGCAGGGGGCAAAACTAATTTTAGCCTCTCATTTAGGAAAACCAAAAGGGGCCGACCCTGCACTTAGCCTAGGACCCATTGCCAAGCGCCTAAGTGACTTGTTGGACAGTCCAGTACTTTTTCACACTAGTAGTGAAGTAGTGGATGACAAAGTAAGGCAGATGGTAGATCAGATGAAAGCAGGGGAGATCCTTCTTCTTGAAAACACCCGTTATGACGTGGGAGAAACCAAAAACGACCCTATTCTTTCCCAGAAGTTTGCCTCTCTTGCAGATATCTTTGTTGATGACGCCTTTGGAACAGCTCATAGGTCCCATAGTTCTAATTATGGGGTAGCCAAGCTTCTTCCTAGCAGGGTGTCTGGATTTTTAATAGAAAAAGAGCTCAAGTATTTTTATGAGGCTCTTGAAAATCCCAAAAGGCCATTTTTGGCTATTTTAGGGGGAGCCAAGGTATCAGACAAAATAAAAGTAATAGAAAACCTAGTTGAAAGAGTCGATGAGATTATTGTTGGGGGAGCCATGGCCTATACTTTTATGAGGGCTATGGGGCATGAAATTGGTGACTCTCTTGTTGAGGAAGACCAGGTTGATTTTGCAAAAAAAATGTTAGAACTTGCCAAGGAAAAAGAAATTCCTTTCCATCTTCCCCTGGACTTTGCTACGGCGCCAGCCTATGAAGATGTTGTTCCTTATTATACAAAGGGCAGAGATATTGCGCCTGGCACAATGGGTCTTGATATTGGCCCCCAGACTAGAAAAGCATTTGTTGAAGTTATAGACAGATCTCAGACCATTGTTTGGAATGGTCCACTGGGCGTTTTTGAGATGGAAAACTTTTCTGCAGGAACAAGGGCCATTGCTGAGGCTCTATCAAAAAACAAGGGCATTACAATTATAGGTGGTGGCGATAGTGCTGCTGCTGTTACTGAAATGGGCCTTGATAAAAACATAAGCCATATTTCTACTGGGGGTGGGGCGAGCCTGGAACTTTTAGAAGGAAAAGAACTCCCTGGTATTGCAGTATTGGAGGAAAAATGAGAAAAGAAATTCTTGCAGGAAACTGGAAAATGAATCATGGTCCCAAAGAAGCCTTGGCTTTTCTGAAAGACTTTTTTGTTAAGCCAGGGGAAAATCAGCGGGTAATCTTGTGTCCACCCTATATTTCTTTGGAGAGTATGAAAAGAGAGCTTCCAGAAAAAATAGAGTTAGCTGCTCAAAATATCCACGAAGAAGATAAGGGAGCCTTTACTGGTGAAGTTTCAGCTCCAATGATAAAAGAACTGGGCGTTGGAATTACCCTCTTAGGCCATTCTGAGCGCAGAAACTACTATAAGGAAAGCGATGAACTTGTTCGCCAAAAACTCAAGAAAGCCCTAGAACACAATCTAGAGGTTATTCTTTGTGTTGGAGAGCAGCTCGAGCATAGAGAATCAGGCCGGGCAGAGCAAGTGGTTAAAAAACAAGTTTTATCGGCCCTTAAAGGTCTAAAAAAAGAAGATATGGAATCGGTCCATATTGCCTATGAACCGGTTTGGGCCATTGGGACAGGAAAAACAGCATCTAGTCAAGATGCCCAAGAAATGAACGCTTACATCAGAAGTTTAATCGTAGAACTTTTTAATGATAAAATTGCCCAAGAAACCTCCATTCTCTATGGAGGCAGTGTAAAGCCCGAAAATATCAAAGAACTAATGGCTATGGAAGATATTGATGGGGCCCTGGTGGGAGGGGCTAGTTTAGATCCCATTAGCTTTGCCAAGCTCTTGGACTACTAATATGAAAGCGGCACTGATTATCTTAGATGGACTGGGAATGGGTCCGCCCGGGGAAGAAAACGCTGTCTATGCGGCAAATACACCAGTTCTAGATGGACTCTTTAAAAAATATCCTCATACTACTCTTCAGGCATCCGGAGTAGATGTGGGACTGCCCCAGGGGCAGATGGGCAACTCCGAAGTGGGCCATTTAAATATTGGGGCAGGAAGAATTATCTATCAACCTCTTCTTAGAATCAAAAGAGATATGGAAAACAGAAGTTTTTTTAAGAGGGAAGTGGTAAGGGAAATCTTTGACTCCTCCCTTGAGGGAAAATTACATTTTTTAGGGCTTTTGTCTCCTGGTGGCGTGCACTCTCATAGTGACCATTTGAAGGAGCTTCTTTTAGAAGCCAAAAGAAAAAAGATCAAGGATGTTTATGTTCATGTTTTTCTTGATGGTAGGGATACCCCCCCTGATAGTGGGCTAGGTGAGGTAGAGGACCTAGTAAGCTTTATGGAAAAAGAAAAAATAGGAAAAATCGCCTCTATTAGTGGCCGTTACTACGCCATGGATCGCGACCAAAGATGGGAAAGAATACAAAGGGCATACGATGTCCTGGTTTATGGAAAAGGAGAGCTTTTAGAGCCAATTGAGGGCCTAAAACAAAGCTATAAACAAGGACTAGGGGATGAATTCGTTATTCCTTTTCTAAGCGACCCCCAGGGCCTAATTAATTCGGGGGACCGAGTGGTGTTTTTTAACTTTCGACCTGATAGGGCAAGAGAACTCACTCAGGCCTTAACTCAGAAGGACTTTGATGAATTTAATCACGAAGATTTGTCACTAAGGTACTATACTATGAGCCAATACTCAGCAGACTTTAGTAATGTCAAGGTAATCTACCCTCAAGAATTAGTAGAAAATACTTTGGGAGAAATACTCTCAAAGGAGGGTAAAAAGCAATACCGCACGGCAGAAACGGAAAAATACCCCCATATTACTTTTTTCTTTAATGGCAGTAGAGAAAGTCCCTTTCCAGGAGAAGACCGTCTTCTTGTGCCTTCTCCTAAGGTGGCGACCTATGATCTTATGCCCGAGATGAGTGCCTACAAGGTGACCAGGGCCCTGGTAGACAAATTAAAAGAAAATACTTATGATTTTTATTTGGTAAACTTTGCCAATCCAGATATGGTGGGTCATACAGGAAATTTTGATGCGACAAAAAAAGCAGTTGAAGCAGTGGACCAATGTTTGGGTGAACTTGTGCCCCTGCTAGAAGAAAAGGGAATCGCTTTTATTATTACCGCAGATCATGGCAATGCTGAAGAAATGATTTTGCCAGCCAGTGGGGAAGTATCAACCCAGCACAGTTTAAACCCTGTTCCCTTTATATTAGGGGGCCTGGGAGAACTTACATTAAAAGAAGAAGGAAGACTTTCTGATCTGGCCCCGACTCTTTTAAAAATATTAGATTTAAAACAACCAAAGGCCATGACTGGCAAGGCAATGTTTTAGGAGGAAAAATGATAATTCAAGGAATTTATGGAAGAGAAATTTTAGACTCTAGGGGAAATCCTACTATTGAGGTGGAAGTTTATTTGGACGATGGGGCCATGGGTAGAGCTCAAGTGCCCAGCGGAGCAAGTGTTGGACAGTTTGAAGCAGTAGAACTTAGAGATGGTGGCAAACGCTATGGTGGAAAAGGCGTGCAAAAAGCAGTGGAGAACGTCAATACAACTATTGCAGAGGCCCTAATGGGCGAATATGCGCTGGATCAGGCCTTTATTGATAAAACATTAATTGAGCTTGATGGCACAAGCAATAAAGGAAACCTAGGAGCCAATGCCATGCTAGGAGTTTCTCTTGCTGTTGCCAAGGCCGCAGCAAATAGCCTAGGAATTGGTCTCTACCAATATTTGGGTGGTGTAGGAGCCAAAGAGCTCCCTGTGCCAATGATGAATATCCTAAATGGAGGAAGTCACGCTGATAATAATGTGGACTTCCAGGAGTATATGATTATGCCTGTAGGGGCGGAGAGTTTTAAAGAAGCCTTGATGATGGGAACGGCTATCTATCATGAACTGAAAAATGTTCTAATAAAAAGAGGTCTATCCACTGGGGTTGGCGATGAGGGCGGATTTGCTCCCAATCTCTCCAACAATGAAGAGGCTTTAGAAGTGATTGAAGAATCAGTAAAAGCCCTGGGACTAATTCCTGGAGAGGATGTTCTTTATGCTCTTGATGTAGCAGCCAGTGAGTTTTATAAGGATGGCAACTACCATCTAGCAAGTGAAAACAGGAGTTTGACTAGTGATGAGCTGATGGATTATTATGCTGAACTTCTAGAAAAATATCCCATTGTTTCTATCGAGGATCCCTTTGATGAGGAAGACTGGGAAGCTTTTAAAAAGATGACGAAAAGATTTGCAAAGAAGGTGCAGATTGTCGGAGACGATCTATTTGTAACCAACACCCAGAGGCTGGCCCGAGGGATTGAAGAAAAATCAGCTAATTCTATCCTCATTAAGTTAAATCAAATAGGAACCATTACGGAGACCCTAGAAGCCGTAGAAATGGCAAAAAGAACGAGATTTACAACAGTTATAAGCCATCGTAGTGGAGAAACTGCTGATAGTACAATTGCTGACTTTGCTGTGGCTGTTAATAGTGGGCAGATTAAAACAGGGGCCCCCGCCCGCTCTGATAGAGTGGAAAAGTACAATCAGCTTCTACGCATAGAAGAGGAACTAGGCGAAGCCAGTTGCTATAGAGGAAAAGACGTATTCTATAATCTAGACAAATAAGAGATTTTATGATAGCTGCCGAGAAGGACAAAAAAACTTGTCTTTCTCGTTTTTTTTACTTTAAAAGAAAATGAAAGAAGGAAGAAGTCTTATCAAGATCAACTTCCAGGAACCATTTTAGGCGTAAGCATCAAGAAAAAGAAGAGAAGAAAATCAGAACATCTTGAAAATTTAGGCTGATTTATTTGTGAGGTAAGATGGAAAAAAAATAAAGTACTAAAAAAGGCGAAAACTTA
>DASRNA010000138.1:0-3229 GCA_035647655.1 Clostridia bacterium
AAGTAGCCTATACGGGGGGACTAAATATTGCAGATGAGTATATTAATAAGAAGAAGCGTTTTGGCTACTGGAAGGATACGGCCGTAAAAATACAAGGAGACGCAGTAGATAGTTTTACAGTTATGTTTCTTGAAGTTTGGAATGTACTAGAAGGGGGCCATCTAGAAGAGCGATATCTTAGAGAAAGCAAAAGCTCTCTAGCTAAGGATGGTTTTGTCATTCCCTATTATGATACCCCCTATAATGGGGAGGAAATTGGAAAAAAAGTCTATCTGGATATTATCCACCAGGCCCAGGAGTCTATTTACATTATGACCCCTTACTTTATTATCGATTATGAAATCCTCTATGCCCTTTGCTACTCAGCTAAAAGTGGGGTAGATGTTAAGATTATCCTGCCTCATATTCCTGATAAGCGCTGGATTTTTTACACCTCCCGGACCTTTTATGGGGAACTTCTTAGGGCTGGGGTGGAGGTTTATGAGTATCTGCCGGGCTTTCTTCATGCCAAGAGTTTTGCCTCCGATGGCAATAAGGCTGTAGTGGGAACGGTAAATATGGACTATAGAAGTTTTTATCTGCATCTGGAGTGTGGGGCTTATTTTTATAATACGCCAGTAAGTAAGGAGCTAGAAGAAGATTTTATTGAAACCCTGGGTGTATCACAAAAGATTACCATGGATATTGTGGAGGACTTTCCTTTTTATCAAAGGATGATTGGAAGGCTTATGCGCCTTATTGCCCCCCTGCTCTAAAACTTTACTGAGGACTTACTAAGATAAAAAAAACGGCTAGGCCTTTGCCTAACCGTTTTTTTGATTAAATGACTTTTTTAAAGATTTGTTTTCTAATCTCCTCAAAGACAAGGGGAACAAGGCTAAGGCCCAGGCCGTAGAGATAAAGTCTTGGTGTAAGAAGGGTAATCTGAAAGAGCTCATGTAGAGGAAAGAGTACAAGCAGCATAAGGCCAGCGCTTAATAAAACAGCAAGGTTTAGGCTCTTATTGGTGAAAAAACCGATTTCAAAAAGAGAATGCTGACTTCTCATATTGAAGCTATGGACAAGCTGACTTGTAGCTAGCACAAGAAAGGCCATGGTTCTTGCTGTGGTTATATCTCCCCCTATGTTTTTGCCAAGATAAAAGGCGCTTAGGGTTAGGATGGTAAACATGCCCCCTTGTAGGGCAATACGCAGGCCAAGGCCCCGGGCAAAGATATTTTCATCTCGCTTAACGGGTTTTTGCTTCATTACATCTTTTTCTACCTCTTCAACTCCTAGGGCCAGAGCAGGAGGACCATCGGTAACAAGATTGATCCACAGTAGATGCATACTTAGCAGGGGAGTGTCTTTCCAGACCAGCATGGCAATAAGAACACTAAAGAGTTCTCCTACATTGCAGCCAAGAAGAAATCCTACTACTTTACGAATATTGGAGTAGATTCCCCTTCCTTCTTCTACGGCGTCTACGATGGTGGCAAAGTTATCATCAGTTAGGGTCATATCGGCAGCATTTTTTGCTACATCTGTGCCGGTAATGCCCATGGCGCATCCAATATCAGCGGCTTTTAGGGCGGGGGCGTCATTGACTCCATCGCCTGTCATAGCAACAACTTCTCCCAGACTTTGCCAAGCCTTGACAATTCGAATTTTATTTTCTGGGGAGACTCTGGCATATACAGAGATCTTTCGGATTTCTTCTTCTAACTGCTGATCACTAAGATTATCAAGGTCTGAACCTGTAATGGCCTCATCGCCCTCCTGGAAGATACCGATTTGTTTGGCAATGGCTTTGGCCGTAAGGATATGGTCTCCTGTAATCATAATGGGCTTAATGCCAGCCAGCCTACACTGCTGCACAGCTACCTTGGCTTCTTCTCTTGGTGGGTCAATCATACCAAAGAGGGCCGTCAGCTCTAGGTCTTTTTCAATTTCTTCTGAAGTAATATTTTCTGGTAACTCATCTAAGTATTTGATTCCTAGCGCCAAAACCCTTAGGGCCTGGGAGCTCATCTTATCACTAATGGCCCTAGCCTGGCTTAGGTCTGTTTTTATACTAAGACCTTCAAGCATATCAAAGGCACCCTTGGTAATCACAAGATAGCCCTTATCTGTTTTATGGATGGTGGACATACGTTTTCGTTCTGAGTCAAAGGGGAGCTCATAGATTCTAGGAAACTCTTTTTCCAGGGCTTCTTTTCTTTGTCCCTTGATATGGGCAGCATAGATAAGTGCTGTTTCTGTGGGATCTCCCAGGTAGAGGATCTCCCCCTCTTCTTCTCTTACACTTCCATTACTACAAAGGGTGGCATAGCTTAGGGCCTGGGTTAACTCAGAAGAGATTTCACCCTCTATGCTTTCTTCTTTTTCGCCTACTGCATAGCCTTCTAGCAGGGTCATTTGATTCATGGTAAGGGTACCGGTCTTATCACTACAAATAACGGAGGCACTTCCCAGAGTTTCAACAGCGGGAAGTTTTCTTATAATGGCATGTTTTTTTACCATGCGCTGGATGCCTAGAGAAAGAACGATGGTAACAACCGCTGGTAGGCCCTCAGGAATTACTGATACTGCCAGGGAAACCGAGGTCATAAAAATAACCATGGGGGGCAGGTTGTCGATAATACCAATAATAAAAACCAGGGCACAAGCAGCTAGGGCAATAAAGCCAAGGTTTTTACCTAGTTTACCCAGTTTTTGCTGGAGGGGGGTTTGTGTATCTGCCTCGCTATCAAGAAGCTGGGCAATTTTGCCGATTTGGGTGTTCATTGCGGTATGGGTAACCAGGGCTCTTGCTGTTCCATAGCTTATAGGGCAGCCCGAGTAGACCATATTGAGGCGGTCGCCTAGAGGAACCTTGTCCTCTATTTCCAGGCTGGCATCTTTTTCTACGGGAACAGATTCCCCTGTAAGGGCAGATTCATCACTTTTTAAACTACTGCTTTCAATAAGGCGAGCATCGGCCGGAACAAAGTCCCCGGCTTCTAGATGAATGATATCTCCTGGAACAAGCTGGGAGCTATCCATTACCTGCTCATCGCCATCTCGAAAGACCCGAGCCTGTAGTGAGGTAAGACTCTTTAGAGCCTCAAGGGCCTTTTCTGCCTTGGCCTCCTGGAGGGTTCCCATTATGGCATTCATAATAACAATAAGAAGAATAAGTAGGGGTTCGGCAAAAGACTTACTTTGCCCCTGGTAAATGGCAATGCCAAAGGATACTAGGGCAGCAATA
>DASRNA010000139.1:0-2830 GCA_035647655.1 Clostridia bacterium
CTATAAGTCTAGTATTTAATCTAAGGAGGACTTATGACAATTATTTATGATGGGAAAAACCTGGCGGGTCTTTGTGGCAAACTTTCCTTAGATGAGCTGGCCATTCTTAGCTCCAGGGCCCAACCCCAAGCAAAAGAGGCCATTTACTATATGGAAAAAGACCAAGACCCACAGATGATTAAGGACTTTCCCCCGGGCTGGGCTGTGGAGATGGAGGCCTTTGATGAGAGTTTGCCCCTAGATTATAAGGACCGGATTTTTACAAGGGACTTTAAAAAGCCCCCGCTTCTTGGTAAAATCTGCCTTTGGGGCTCCTTTGATGGAGTGGAATCCCTCTGTAAGTATCTTGCTAGTAGCAGCAGGATTTCCTTTGGCATAAGTGGGGACTCTCACCGGGTGCAAAGACTAAGGGAGATAAGCAAAAATAGGGCCGATCATTTTGATGGCCAGCCTCTTCATATGGTCTTAGGAATGGGGGAAATAAGTGATACCCATCTCTATTTATGGGATGGATCCCTGGATGAACTCTACCGCCTTAGAGAATATTACGAGGAGCTACCCCGCTATCACTATATGGTCCAAAGAGGGTATTTGGGAAAATCCTTTCAAGAACAAGCAGTCATCCATGGGCGCTATTTGGGACGTATTAGTAAAAAGGGTTGGAAGTGGGAGTGGAAAAAAATAATAGAAATAATTTCATCAGAATAGATTTTCCCTTCTATTCTTAGAGGGAAGCTATGGTATACTAAAGCAGAGGTAAAAAAATGAAATATTTAGCAACCACCTCCTTTGGAATGGAAGGTGTTTTAAAAAACGAATGTGTATTACAAGGCTTTGCCATTGAAAAAGTAGAGATGGGAATGGTAGTTTTTAGTGGTTCTTTAAAGGATATGCTAGTTGCCAATCTAACTCTTCGCACGGCCGAACGAATCTTTTGGGTTCTTGATGAATCAAAGCCTAAAAGTTTTGATGAACTTTATGACTTTGTAACAGCCTATCCCTATGAGGATATTATGTCTGAGAAGGCAGAAATCATTGTTAATGCCAAGAGCTATCGCTCTACGCTGTATAGTCTAAGGGATATTCAAACAATAACAAAAAAAGCAATTGTAGACCGCTATCGCAGGAAAAAAGGCCTGCGCTATATGGATGAAACAGGCCAGCAGTATTCCTATCTGGTGCGGATTGAAAAAGATCATGCCTATTTGCTCCTGGATACTTCAGGCCAGCCCCTGCATAAAAGAGGCTATCGCCAGCAGCACAATCAGGCCCCCTTGCGAGAAAACTTTGCAGCAGGGCTGCTACTTCTGAGCCGTTATTTTGGCAAGGGAGATTTTTATGATCCCCTATGTGGCTCAGGGACCATTGCCATTGAAGCTGCCCTTATTGCCACGGATAAGGCTCCTGGTCTAGAAAGAAATTTCCAGTGTGAAAGATGGAATCTTTTAGACCGAAAAGAAAGCCATATGCTGCGCGAGAGTTTAAAAGAGCGCATCAAACCAGCGGAATTTAAGATCCTAGCCTCTGATAATGATCCTAGAGCCATTAGCATGGCCCGGCGTAATGCCCAGATGGCTAAGGTTAAAATAGAACTTAAGCAAGAAGATCTAAAAGATCTAGAGGGACTTTCAACCGGAGGCACCCTGGTGACAAATATGCCCTATGGTGAGCGTATGGGTACTTCAGAAGAAATTGAACTACTTGAGGAGCTTATGATTGATAAGGCCTTGAGCCTGGAGACTTGGAGACTGGGTATTTTATCAGGAAACCCAAATTTTGCCAAGCAGACAGGGCGCAGGGCGAGTAAGATTCGCAAGTTTTATAATGGTCAAATAGATACATGGTTTTATCAGTACAACCCAACTAAGAGATGGTAATGAAAAATCGACGATGGCGTCTGCTAATTCCTGCTGTCCTTCTTCTTTTGCTCTTGTTTTTCGGGATTAGGGGGCTTTTTCCTAGGGATCCTGTTGATCTCGCCCTAGATCAAGAAGAGGAGGCTGGTGAGCAGAAATCGCTTACACTTACACCAATTTCAGAACTCAAGATGACAAAGGATATTCGAGACAGCTTTGATGATGTTTTTGCTGAGGATGATCTTGTTATGTATTATGAGAAGGGACTATTAAAAGCCTTTGATATAGACAATCAAGAGCTTTGGTCTCGGTCTTTTGATTCCAATCTTATCTTGGGGAAAAATGTGGCTAGGACCCTGGTTATAGAAAAAAGCGATGGAAATGTATATCATATTTCTAGAGGGGGAGAAATCCTAGGAAGTGCCCTGGGTCTAGGAGAGATTGAGCAGGCCCATCTTACTCAAGACAATCGCACCCTGGTGTTTTTTAGGGACAATCGAAAGATTCTAATTCTTGATGAGTTCCTTCAAGGATCAGCTGAGATAGGGGTTGAAAGTGGGGCCATTATAAACTATAGTGTCTCAACAAAGGAAGAGCAAGTAAGTCTTCTTACCCTAGAAGAACTTGAAGGAGAGCTTTTAAGTCGGCTTTATATATACTCTTTAGAAGGAAGACTCCTTCAGTCTCGCAAAGAAGAAAGGCTGGCCTTAAATGTATTTAATGCAGGTAGGAACACCCTGATTGTTTATCAAGATGGCCTACAGTTTTTTGATGAACTCCTAGAGGAAAAAGGGGAATTTATTCCCACAAATAAGGTGAGCTTCTCAAAAAGAGAAGGTTTTCATGTATTTCTTGTTACGGGTTCACCCAATCCACTAAAGGAAGAGGGGGAGCTGGAGATGCTTTCTTTTTCCCTAACCAATAGAAAGCTTGAATTCTCTAACAAAATTACTGATAATTATGATAATATATAC
>DASRNA010000140.1:0-2520 GCA_035647655.1 Clostridia bacterium
GTCTAAAATTCCTTGCCACATATAGCCCCAGCTATTAATTTCTTCTTTTGCTACATACTATTTATTCTAGAAAATCTGTAAAATCATCATTCAACCTATAACCTAGAAATAGTGTGGTTTTCTCTCCACCTTTTCTTGGTCTCTTTCTAACTACCTCTCCAATGGAAGCTAGAGAGGATTTAAAATTCCTAGCATTTTCTGTATAGTAGCCATTGTCCCTGCACCAGTTTTGGTAGGCAAAGTAAAGGTTAGATGTTCTTTCTTCAGCACCCTCATCCTTAGTTAGTCTTTCTTCTACAAAAAGACCTATTTTGTCATTTTCCTTATGGTAGTCATAGGTTGCCTTTTTGACCGAATCAGGCACAGTAAAGCCTTCTTTTTGTAATTTTCTATATCCTTCAAGAATCCAGTTTAGGATGCCACTTAGGTTTTCTCCCTTAGAAAAAAGATTTTTAAGGTTCTTATCTTGCTCCCATTCTTCAAAGTGTCTTTCAAAGGGAATAATCTTTACCCTGCCGCTGGTTAAGAGAGTTAGGTCTGTCACCATAGGCAGATGGTTGGTATTAATGAAAATCTTAAATTGTGGCCTAAAGTCAAAGCTGTTCTCATGAAGGAATCTAGCATTAATAGTGTCATTACCTGTAAGGCTTTTTAGTAGAGCAGCACTTAGGATTAACTTCTTGTCAGGTTCACTTATATTTACAAATCTTGCACCTGCCAGCCTAGCTACATCTTCTGATGGTCCTGAACCTGTGGAATTCATCTTCATTCCTATCGTTTCTGGCCTGCTGGTCCTTCCATAGTCACCACAGATATTTAAGAAGGTTTCCATAGAAGTGCCCTTGCCATTTCTGGTAGTTGCTCCAAAAAGAATAAACATAGACTCGTAGCGAGTATCACCAGTCAAGGCATAGCCTAGGCTTTTTTGAAAGAAGTCAGCCTTTTCCTTATCACCACACATAACCTCATCTATAAATGCTATCCAACGATCACATTTAGCACTTGGGTCATAGTTCACACCAGCCATCTTAGTAATGTGGTCCAGCTTGGTGAGGGTAAAAGTCTCCATTTTTTAGGTTTAAAGTTCCATTTAAGCAGTTTAGCAAGTATATATCCTTATCAAATTCAGACATGGACAGGGGATAGACATCTTGAGCATCTCTTAAAATAATTTCTCTACTTCTTCTTTCTTGCCATTTACTTGCTGATTTAATATAGGATTTTCTTAGGTTTTCATCCTTTATAGAAAGGGCATAATACATAATCTGATTAGCTAGGCTTTTACATAAATTCATTACCTTTAAATTTCCGGTATCAGAAGCCCAGACTCTTCCGTCATAAACAAACCACTTTTTCCTTTCTGGTACATACCGAGTAATAGACTTATAGTAGTCAGCAAAAAGGTTACTGTTACCTATATCTGTTCCGTAGTATCTAGGATTTTTAAAAGGCTCAAGTTTGTTTAGTTTTTCTAAATTATCTTTAGTAAAATCTTCATCAGCTGTCAGCCTTCCACCACTAGGGTCATAGGTTTCCTTTGTGTTAGCTATGGCCTTCTCTAGGGTTATTTGCCCATAGGTTGAGCCAGACTGGACCCTGTGCCACTTATCCCTCATTAGCCCACTTGATTGAAAGAGCCTGTCCATTTGTTTAATATCTCTACCACACCAAAAAGCTAATATAGATGCTAGAGCAAGGTCAGCTTCAGATTGGGAAGGATAAACAGAAATATCTCCCTCCCATAGAGCTTTAAACTTCTCTCCTGTTGCTGATAGACTAGCTTTTTCTATAACTGAAGCATCAGATAGGAAGGATTTGCTTTCACTTTCATTTACAGCTTTGTTTACCTCTGGCCTTTGCATATACCTATCCAGTAAGGTTTTAAGCTGATCATTAGCTAGTAAGATCTGGCCTTTGTTAATAACTTGGCCTGTAATAGTCACATATTTGTTAGTAGCACCATCTACATAGACCTCTAAGCCTAGCTTTTGATTATTGATATAATAAAGTTTTTTGTCATAGAAAAATTTATCTACAAGAAATATAATTCTTATTCCTTTCCCTGAAGGGCTTTTTTCTGTATAAGAGTCCTTAAAAATCTCCATTACGTCTTTTGCTAAATCAGAGTAGCCACCTTTTTCATCAATACAATTATCTATATCAATGGCAGATATTCCATTAAAGATGCCTATGCCTAAACCATCAAAGCTATCTAAAACTGAAAGAGCACTCTTAAAGTCGGTAAAGGTAGAAATCTTATTAGCCCTTGCTCGTTTTCCATCGACTTGATAGGGGACTTTTCCCTTGCCAGCTTCATTCTTCCACAGGCAAAACCTAGCCTTGTCTTTTAAATAGTCTGGTATCTTTTCAAATTTCTTTATAGTCTTTCACCTCCTCTAATTTATTAGGACCCAAAACACTAGCCTTCCTAAGGTCTTGCCTTGTTTGACATAGCCTTGTATAACCTTTAAAGACACGCTCGGATAATCGTCATGGCATATTCATATAAAAGTATTCTTC
>DASRNA010000141.1:0-9839 GCA_035647655.1 Clostridia bacterium
GTCGTTCCTGGATAGACTGGCAGGATAAATATCGAAATAGACAGGCCCAAGCCCTGGAAAAAATCAGAGAGCAAGAAAAAATCAACTTTCAATTTTGGATATTTACGCAATTTATCTTTCATAAGAATATGAAAGATTTTAGTGACTATGCCAAAAGCAAAGGAATTGATATTATAGGAGATATCCCTTTTTATGTAGCAGAAGATTCTGTTGAGGTCTGGTCTCGTCCTGAACTCTTTCTTTTAGGAGAAGAGGGCTTTGTAGCCGGAACACCTCCTGATTATTTTTCCGATGATGGCCAGCTCTGGGGAAACCCCATCTACAATTGGGAGCTAATGGAAAAAGAAAACTTTTCTTGGTGGGTCGATCGCCTTCGCGCCCAGTGCTCCTTTTATCGATACCTTCGCCTAGATCACTTCAATGCCTTTGCCCGCTACTGGAGCATTCCCAAAGGAAAATCAGCAAAAAAAGGCTATATGAAGGAGGGCTATGGCTTAGAAATATTAGAACAAGTACCTGATCTAATAGAAAATCAAAGCTTAATTGCCGAAGATTTGGGTACAGAAACAAAGGCAGCAGAAGTGGTAAGAAAAGCCTTTTGCATTCCAGGAATGCGGATTCTTCAGGTTGGCTTTTCCCCAGGTGAGGACAATCCCCACCTTCCCTATAGCTACGAGAAAGATCTCTTTGTCTATACGGGAACCCATGACAATGACCCTATTATGTCTTGGTATGCTAAGGCCCCCTTGAAGGTGAGAGAAGAGGTAAAAGCCTATTTAAATACCCAGGAGCCTAGGGCACTTGACTTTGTGCGGCTTCTAATGGCCAGTGCTGCTGATAATGTTGTTATACCTGTTCAAGATTTGCTGGGGCTTGGAAGCCAGGCCCGAATGAATCTTCCCGGAACATTAGATAATAATTGGATTTGGCGCCTTGAGAGCTTAGATCCACTAGCTCCCTTTGAAGATATTCTTCGCCACTACTCAAAGACTTATAGGAGGAATTTTTGAATTTACTCAGTAAAGATACAATGATATTTGATTTAAAGAACACACTAAGAAGCGACTATGCAGTCTCTCTAGAGCGCGCCAAGGATTACGAAATATACAATGCCCTGGTTAAGGTTGTTATGCGCCTTATTGCTCCCTCATGGGAAAGCGACGTAGAAGGACGCTTTGGAAGAAATGCCTATTATTTGTCCAGCGAATATCTTATGGGCAGGCTTCTTAGCAACAATCTAACAAATCTTGGCATTGATAAAATAATCAATGAAAGCCTAGAAGAGATTGGCCTTGACTATAATGAGTTAGAAAAAATTGAAAGCGATACTGGCCTAGGAAGTGGCGGGCTTGGCCGTCTGGCTGCTTGTTTTTTGGACTCAGCTGCCACACACAACTACCCCCTACACGGCTACGGTATCCGCTACGAATATGGCATATTTAAGCAAGAATTTAAGGATGATCAGCAAATTGAAACAGCCGACACCTGGCTGCGCTATGGAGATCCATGGTCTATTCGACGCGAAAGCGAAAGAAAAGTGATTCAGTTTTCCAATCAAAAAGTATATGCTGTTCCCTACGACTCGCCCATTATTGGTTATGATGCAGAGACCATCAATACGCTCCGCCTATGGCGAAGCGAACCCATTGATGAGTTTAACTTTAACCTCTTTAATAACCAGGACTATGATCTGGCCCTGCAAGAAAAAAATAGAGCCGAAGATATATCTCGGGTTTTATATCCCAATGACACGCGAAGAGAAGGAAAAATCCTACGACTAAAACAGCAGTACTTCTTCACATCGGCTTCTATCCAAGACCTAGTTGAAAAACATCTCCGCAAGCATAGTAGCCTAGAAAACTTCCATATGTATAATGCCCTTCAGCTAAATGACACCCATCCTGCTGTGGCAGTGGCCGAACTTCTTCGCATCTTTTCTGATGAGCATGGCCTAGATATGGCAGCAGCTCTAGAAATTGCAAAGAAAACCTTTAATTACACCAATCACACCATTATGAGTGAGGCGCTGGAAAAATGGGATGAAAATCTTTACCGGGAAATCCTACCTAGAATCCATGAGATTATTGGTTGGATTGAAGGAAAAAGAAGAGAAAAACTTGCCGCAAAAAAAATCCCCCAAAATCTTATTGAAAAGACATCCATCTTTTCCCAGGGTATGATCCATATGGCAAATCTTGCCGTTTTTGGCTCCACCCAGGTAAATGGGGTGGCACAGCTCCACTCATCCATTATTAAAAAAAGTGTCCTAAATGACTGGTACCGTATTTATCCAGAAAAGTTCACCAATGTTACCAATGGCATCACCCAAAGACGCTGGCTTCTTCTTTCTAATCCAGAACTTGCCCAGCTTCTTACAAAAACCCTTGGAAGTTCTGAGTGGATTAAAGAGCTCAGCCTTTTAACATCTCTTGGTGGTATGGAGTATGACCCTTCTTTCCTCCAGGAATTTAAGACCGTCAAACAAATAAAGAAAAACCAGCTCGCAGCCACTATTTATGAAAAAGAAGGAATCTATATTGATCCAAACAGCCTCTTTGATATCCAGATAAAACGCCTGCATGAATATAAAAGACAACTTCTTAATGCCTTTCATATCCTAGACCTCTACCGGGGCCTTAAAGAAGGGCGCATTACAGACTTTACCCCCAGAACTTTTATTTTTGGAGCAAAATCTGCCCCAGGATACCGCAGAGCCAAGGGGATTATCTCCTATATCCTACAGCTAGCTAAAATGATCAACAATGATCCTGCAATGGATGGCCTGCTAAAGGTAGTCTTTGTAACAAACTACAATGTATCCTATGCTGAGAAACTCTTTCCTGCAGCAGATATTAGTGAACAAATATCAACAGCAGGAAAAGAAGCCTCGGGAACAGGAAATATGAAATTTATGCTTAATGGAGCCATTACCCTAGGCACCATGGATGGAGCCAATGTGGAAATCGTAGAAGAGGCCGGGATTGAAAATAATATTATTTTTGGACTTCGCAGCGAAGAAATCCAAGAAATGAAAGAATATAATCCAAGATACTACTATGAAAACACTCCTGGATTAAAAACCCTTGTCGACTCTCTTATTGATGGCACCTTTGAAGATAAGGATGGAGTCTTTAGAGAGATATACAACTCCCTTCTTCATGAAAATGGATGGGATCATCCCGATGAGTATTTTGTACTGGCTGATTATGAAAGTTACCGAGAAGCCCAAAAGCGTGCGGGAGAACTTTACAAAGACCAAGACCTCTTTGCTAGGATGTGCATTCGAAATATGAGCTCTGCCGGGAAATTTTCTTCTGATCGATCCGTAGAAGATTATGTAAATAATATCTGGCATATTGAGAAGCTAGACTAGAGGAAAAAATGTATACAGAGTATAAGCTTGATAAAGCCTATGAGGAAGCAAAACACATTCCCATTGATGACAGTTCCAGGATTGTCATTTTTAGCGATGCCCATAGGGGGGACGGAAGCTTTACAGATGAATTCGCCCCCAATGAGAATATTTTTCTTCATGCTCTGCAATATTACTACGATGAGGGCTTTAGCCTTATTGAAAATGGTGATAGCGAAGACCTCTGGCTCAACAATGACTTTAAATACATCTACTATGCCCATCCAGATGTCTATGAGCTCATTCGCAAATTCCACAAACAAAACCGCTATACCATGATTTTTGGAAACCACAATATTATTATGGGTAAGGAATCTTACTGCCAAAATCACTTTTGGAATGTCTATGACTTCAACCTTGGAGAAGAAGTTCCCTTTCTTGATGGTTTGGTGCCCGTAGAGGCCGTCAGATTAGGCTATAGGGACTTTAAAGAAGATGTATTTATTCTCCATGGACATCAGGGAGATTTAATCAATGATGAGTTTTGGATTGGCTCACGCTTCTTGCTAAGAAAACTTTGGCGACATTTAAGAAGTATTGGCTTTCGGTCTCCTGTTTCTCCGGCTAGAAGCGAACAAAAGCGCCATAGGGTGGAAAAGGTTTATTCCAAGTGGATTGATGAAAATAATCAAATGACCATTATTGGCCATACCCATAGACCAAAATTTTCCCATCCTGGTGAAATTCAATATTTCAACACTGGCAGTGCTACAAGGCCAAGGCGGGTGCAAACAATAGAGATTCTAGGTGGGTCTATTTTCTTAGTAGAATGGCGGATTCGCCCTACCCCTCTGGGGGTTCTACAGGTAAAAAGAAGAGTGGTTGATGGCCCCAAGGCCTTAAGCAAATATTTAAAAAGAGAGCCCTTTAAAGAAGAAAAAAACCGGATAAAATAGTCCGGTTTTTTCTTTGGCTAGCTACTTTTTTCCTCTGCAATTATCTTTCTTAGTTCTTCTATTTCTAAAATCGCCCCCCGCTTTCTATGGATCATACGGTGACAATTCGAACATAGGCATAATAAATCCAGCTCTGGATCAACAAAAAGATCCTGCCTTGGATCAGGAAAGCCAACCCTATGGTGAACTTCGATAAAATCTTTACCCAGCTCCCCATAAAAATCTTCAAAATCAAAGCCACAAGCCATACAGGAGGTCCCATGAAAGTCAATGGCCTGCTTTCTTAAATAAGGAGACCTTTCATAGCGGGTTGTATAGTATAAAAATCCGCTTCCTTCTCTGACTAGGGACTGTAAATTATCATTTTCAGAATGGGCTTCTTCTTGGTAAAGGGAGTAGCGATAGCGCTGCAGGGCGCGGATTAGATAGCCATACACTTTCTCTTCTTTTTTAAGGCACCTTATTCCTTCGTTTAATTCTAGCTCGGCAAAAATACCCCGAAAATCTCCCGTTACCCCCATATAGTGGAGGATTCTAAGAGACTCAAAACCTTTTGTTTTCTCAGAATCAAGCAAAAGATATGCTTCATCAAGTTCTCTTAAACTAAGGCCCTCAAAAAGATAGGCATACAAAATAGAGTCCTTTAGGCTTTCTGGTAGAATTTCCCAGTCTCCTTTTCTACTTGAATAACGCAAGGGTGGGATTTTTTTGGCCTCTAGTAGAATATCTCTAAATTCATCTGGACTATTCTTATAAATTTCCAGGGCTTTTTCTAACTGCCTGGGAAAAAGAGTCCCCTCCCCCTCTTCTTGAACTAGGGAAGAGATTTTCTCCCATAACTTATCCTTATCAAAACCCTCTACTTCTTTGGGAAAGGGTTTATTGTTTAAGTATGCATCAAGAAGCAAAACAGCTTCCTTTAGGTCTAATTTGTTTATTTCTTTCATCTCCTCCCCCTTTGATTTCTATTTTATCATATTTATGTTTTTTTTGATAACTATTAGATGTCAAAAAAGGAGCGGGTAAGCGCTCCTTTTTCAGGGGTCATATAAATCTCTTCTTCTAGTTTTTACTCTTCTTCAAAACTAAAGGTCTTTTTACTAGAAGATTCTTCAAGAAAAGCCAAATATTCCTGCCTGGTCATAGAGGGCTTAAAGTTCTTACTAATCTCCTTTGCCCCCTTTGCCCCATCATATAGTAAATCAATGGCTGTCATAGCAAAGGCCTTTGCTGGAATTATATAGGCAAGATTTACATCATCCACCGAGAATTCTCTTGTATGTGCTGCTCCAGAAACGCCACCAATCATGGGGTGAATCCCCGGCATAATATGAGTGATATCTCCAAAATCAGTAGAGCCTGTCATTGTACCGCTCATTTTTATTTCTTCTTCTTTGATAAAAGCTAGCAGGTTTTCTTTAAAAAGACTATCCACCTTCTGATCAGGTTTTAAGGGTAGATAGCCTGGGATTTCTTGAATCTCCACCTTGCCCCCTACAGCCATAGCCCCTGCTTTTAAGCTTCGATTGACCTTTTTATTGGCTGCTTGCATGCCTTCAATGGTGCTGCCTCTAACATAGGTCTCCAGCCTTACATCTGATGGAACAACATTTACAATGTCTCCCCCCTTGGTAATAATGGGATGTACCCTTATATGGTCTTCATCTTTAAAGGTTTCTCTTTGGGCATTGATGTTATTAAGGGCTAAACTAGCAGCATTTAGGGCATTGATTCCCAAATGAGGGGCTCCCCCTGAGTGGGCTTCCCTTCCAATAAAGTTTGCTTTTTTGCCTATAAAGCCATTGCTGCTTGTTCCTAGAACAGCTTTAAGTGGAGGAGTATGGTTTGATGTATGCATCATCATTGAAATATCAATCTTATCAAAATACCCTCTTGCTATCAGTTCTTGTTTTCCTCCAGCGTATTTGATCTTTCCCTCTGCAATGAGCTTTGAGCGATAATCTATTTCAATAAACTCCTCGGCTGGCACTGCCATAAATTCAACCGACCCATCTAAATGCTCCATAACTCCTGAAGCAACCAGGCCAATAGCAGAACCCAGCATGGCTCCAAGCTGGACATGATGGCCACAGGAATGGGAGGCCCCATCTTTTCCTGCATCTTTATGATCTGCACAAACAACAGAATCTAGTTCTCCCATAATACAAAGATTGGGCTGGCCTTCTTTTGCCCCTGTATTGGCACGACAACCCGTAATGGCAATGTTTTCTTCCACTTCCAGACCAATTTCTCGTAAAAAATCAGCTGTTTTTTTTGTTGTTTCAAACTCTTTAAAACCTAGTTCGGGGTTATGATAAACATCAAGGGTAAAGTCATGTATCTTCTTTGCTTCTTGGTCTATGGCCTCACAGGCCATCTTTTTAAGCAGCTCTTTATCCATTTTCATCTCCTCTTTTGCGTAAGTTCTCTTATATTTATTCCAGTAGTAGATTCATACCCAGGGAGAAATTATAACTCTACATTGTAAAAAAGACCATGTAAATTGTTTAAGCTGATCTTCCTCCCGTGCTTTTTTATTTAAGAAAAGTCTGACAGCTTAAGCCTCATTTTTCTTAGGAACTGATTAAGTGTTTTTTCTTGTTTTCCCTCCAAGCAAGAAAGGGTTGAATAATAAAAACAAGAACCAGGGCTTTTTTAGGCTGCCCATAGTACTTGTTTTTTACCTGTTATTATTTTCAAATGGCATTCTTATTCTAAATCCAGTGGCTCAATAACTAGCCCAGCCTCCATACCAAACCTTTATTAACATCACAAGATTGTCCTCTAAGGTAATCTCCTCTAATAATAACTATTCTTCCAGGCTTAGCTGTCTATCTATCTACTTTTTCATTATTTGTACCTTGGCCAAAGGGGACTGGGACAAACTCCTCGCTCAAAGCTTTTTTTATCATGAAGAGTAATAATATAATCCGCTTCCCTTTTTACTCTTAGCATACTATTGTAGGCGACCTCACAATCAACATGTAGGCCAGGGACTAACACCTCAGGATAGACTTTTCTTAGTTCTTCTGGAGGATTAAAATTATCTTCATTACAGCAAAGTCCGCAAATAATCACCCTGCCCTCTTTTGTGTCAATAGAAATGGATTGTGAACCAAGGGTGTGGCCTGGTGTATAAAGTAGTGAGATGCCAGGAAAAAGCTCAATCACATCACCCTCAACAAAGCTTGGATTGATATCCTTTACATACTCTGGATTATATAGAGCTCTATAGCAGGCGGGGGGATTGTGGCAAGACTCCCATTCTTTTTTTTGAACAATGAATTTTGCCTTGGTGTACATATGGGCACAAGGACAATGGTCATGATGGAGCTGGGTTAATATTACAACATCAATATCTTCTGGCCTTAATCCCGTTGTCTCTATTAGTGCCTGGGGCATTGCTTTGATGCTAGTGCCAGGAAATCCATGGTTGTGAAAATCTTCTACCGTTGGACCAGTATCCACTAGGATATTAAATCCCTCCACTCCTTTGATTAAGAAACAGCCACCGTGCAGGGCCATTGTTTGATCATAATTGATGATATAGGTAAATATTCCCTTTGAAAGAGGTTCCGCATACATAACATGTACGGGAATAATTTCATAGTTATAGGGCTTCCATTTGGGCAGGATTGGCTTTTGCATACTAATTGCACTCATTATTTCACTCCCTTTTTTCTGTCCTAGAGTTTTTGTGGATTTTGCTAGTGCCGCCCTTTAAAGTCACTTGTAAACACATTTGTAAGGATAGTAAAATTTGTTCACATATATTATACTGTTTTAATAAAGAGATAGTCAAATCTAATTTTTTCTAGAAAAAAACAAGAAGACAAGCTCCTTCTTACAAAGTCCAAATACATAGTGTTATAGTATAAGGGGTAGTGGCTATATAAAGCCACAGATCTTGGAAAGTCACCGGCTGTAGCTTTGACCCCTGCCCTATTTGATAAGCTAAATATATTTTACAAGGAGAGTATCATATTATGCTAAAAAAATTTACCGAATTACCTGATGCAGAAAAAAAAGATCTAATAGACAAGGCAGCTTCACTAGGATATGAATACGAAAGAAAGTATGGTAACTGTCCTCAGTGCACTATTGCAGCAATCCAAGATACATTTGGAATTATTGATGATGATGTTTTTAAACAGTCCTATGGTTTTGGCGCTGGCATAGGCCTTACTTCTAAGGGGACCTGTGGCGCTCTTTCTGCCGCAATCCTTATTATTGGTTCTTTACACGGTCGAGAAAAAGCTGATTTTCATAGTGGCAGAAATGCAAAGTGTTATGAGCTAAGTAAACAATTAGTAGAAAAAGTAGAAGAAGAATACGGCGGAATCCTTTGCCATGAGATTCAAAGAAAAATAATGGGAGACTCTTTTGACTTAAATAAGCAAGAGGAATTTCTTGCCTTTGAAGCAGCTGGAGGCCATGATGATAAATGTCCTTCTGTTATCGCTTTTGTTGCTGGCTATCTTGCTGAGCTGATTGTTGAGGGAGAACTCTAAGTCTCAAAAAGTCTATGAATGTAAAAAAAGACCACTTACTATTATAATGGTAAGAGGTCTTTTTGCTTTTATTTATTATTTAGTCTCAAAGTCTTTCCAGTCTTCTAAGAATCTTTCTATTCCAATATCCGTAAGAGGATGACCTAGCATTTCACTAAATACCTTATAGGGTATAGTCGCAATATGGGCCCCTGCTTTAGCTGACTGTAATACATGCATGGGATGCCTTATGCTGGCGGAAATAATTTGGCAGTCCATCTTGTAAATAGAAAATATTTCTGCTATATCCTTAACCACATCCATCCCTTCATTTCCAATATCATCGAGTCTACCTACAAAGGGACTGACATAACTTGCACCCGCTTTTGCTGCTAAGAGTCCTTGGTTTGCAGAAAAGACTAAGGTCACATTGGTTTTAATTTCTTCTTTTGCTAATATTTTTACTGCCTTTAGACCATCTCGGGTCATGGGGATTTTAACAATTATATTTTTATGTATTTTAGCAAATTCCCGGGCCTCATCTACCATGCCCTGCCACTCAAGAGAAATTACTTCTACACTAATTGGCCCATCTACTATCTCTGCTATTTCCTTGATTACTTCAGTTAGATCTCTTCCTTCTTTGGCAATCAAACTTGGATTACTGGTTACTCCACAGATGACTCCCCAATCATTCACTTCTGTAATTTCCTCAACATTAGCAGTGTCAATAAACAATTTCACATAATCCTCCTTGTTTTTCCTTTTATTTGCATATTTTTCTTACTCATTTTTTTACAAAAGATTTGTGCTTAAAGCTTCTAATATCCTTTATTAGGTGCTTTAGATCAGTAGGTTAGTATTTAGGCGGCAAGCTTCCTTTCTCTTGCATAAAGCGCTATAAGAGGCCTTAAAAGACAAGCTTGCCCCTTAAGACTGGCCCTATCTGCTAAAACTAGGGATAGACCCCTATCTTTCCTCTATTTAGCTTTAGCTAAGGTAATCTATTGTCCTAATTTTAGGTAATTACAAGCATATTAT
>DASRNA010000142.1:0-2544 GCA_035647655.1 Clostridia bacterium
AAATAATTCAAATCTGGCTATTGGCTAAAGCTTATTTATCACTAGCCACTTACTATCCTCTTCATATTATCATTAAAAAGGAAAAAAATCACCCTAGCTTATAAAAACGACTCTCCTACTTATTAAATAATTATGGCTAAAACTTTATTGGTAGAGATTTTTATCCATGCTATAATGGATAGGACAAATTGAAAGGAACATTTATGAAAGATTTATTCTCACCTAATACAAACAAAATTCACCTTATTGGTATTGGTGGCAGTAGCATGGTTGCTGTTGCCGAAATACTTCTAGATAAAGGCTATATTTTGTCCGGATCAGATATGGCCAAAAATAGCAATGTAAAAAGATTAGAATCAAAAGGGATTCCTATTACCATAGGACATTTTGCTCAAAGTGTAGCAAAGGCTGATCTTGTTATATATACTTCGGCTGTCCATGATGATAATGTTGAAATCATTGAAGCGAAAAAACGTGGCATTCCCCTTATAAAGCGTTCGCATTTCTTCCAAAAACTAACAGAGAAATACTCTCATTCTGTTGCCATAAGTGGAGCCCATGGCAAAAGTACCGTTACTGCTATGGTATCGGTTATGATGGCTGAGTCGCCCATGGAACCCACACTAGTAGTTGGCGCAGGAGTTCATGAACTTGACGGAAATGTCCGCCTGGGCAAGGGTGATCTTATTGTTAATGAAGCCTGTGAATTTGAAGCAAGCTTTCTTGATTTTGAAAGAACAATCTCCGTTATACTAAATATAGATGACGACCATTTGGATTATTATGGCTCCATTGATCATATCCAAGATGCTTTTGTTGAATTTGCCAATGGTACCAAAGAAAATGGTTTTGTGCTTATGAATGCGGATGATCCCCTAAGTATGGAAATCCTGCCCCGTATAAGGAAAAAGGTAGTCACCTTTGGGCTTGATAATGAAGCTGATTATAGGGCTAAAAACCACCACTATGATCATCAGGGCTATCTAAGCTTTGATATTTACCATAAAAAAGACTTGCTTGGTTCTGTTGAACTCTCAGTCCCTGGCATTCACAATATTCAAAATGCCCTGGCGGCCACAGCCATAGTTCACCATTATCATGGTGATGTAAAAAAAGAGCTCCAGACGCTCCAAAAGTTCAAAGGAGCCATCAGGCGTTTTGATCCCCATGGGGATCTTAATGGTGCCCTACTCTATGATGATTTTGCTCATCATCCAAAGGAGATCTCCAAAACTCTTGAAGCTGCGCGCAGTGTTTTCCCTGATAAAAGAATTGTTGTTGGTTTTCAACCCCATACCTATTCTAGAACAAAGCTTCTTTTTAATGACTTTTTAAACTCTTTTAAGGATGCCGATGTGGTTTGGATTATGGATATTTTTGCTGCTAGAGAGGCCAATGATCCTTCTATTCACAGCAAAATGTTGGTGGATAAAATGACAAATCCTCCCGCAAGCTATGTCCCGACATTTGAGGATTTAAGAGACAAAATGCGCTTAGAGCTAAAAGAAGGAGATGTCTTCTTTAGTGTGGGCTGCGGAGATGTCTACCGAATTTTTGACGAATTTCTTTTCGTCGATGAAAAGGAGGCTCAATCATGCTAAAAAAGTTTTTTGCTAGTTATCTTGTAGGGCTCATACTTTTTGGGGCACTATTTTTCGGACTTTCCTCAAAACTATCCCCAAAAAATGGTTTCCGCCCCATGCCCATCGAGGCAGAAGGTCTGAGTATAGAAGAAATTATGCCATAAAGACGGCTTCTGGTAATAATATGACCCCCAAAAGTTGGACCTAGAATCCAACAAAGGGGGTCATATTAATAATAGGGTTATTTCTTTGTTTTGTTTATCTAAGTACCCTATAAAGCTAGAAAAGGCCCATGAGTGTTGCGACTGTAGCATAATCTTGCCCTCTATTTATTTCTATCGACTATTTTTCTACCATCATCTGATACATAACCAATATTTTTAAAGAAAGCATTCTCAAGTTTACGAGTCGCTTCTTGAAGAAAAAGCTTTTTACATCTATCATAATTGTTTCAGTCTCAGTATCCGAAGCAAGTATTCTTTTTTTGATTTGTATTTCTATTTCAGCTTCTTCCTCAACTGTTTTCTTCGAACCACAACCCCTAATCATCAAGATAAAATTATGATTTACTTAAAAGGAAAAATCTAAGAAACTAATTCTGGCCATCAATATCGCCCTTCCTATCTCTGGTCTGCTTCAGCTCACCTGGGGAAATGTGCTCAAAAATAAGAAACAGTTTAAAGATTTTTTATAGGGGGAGGAGAAACAAAGAAAAAGTGAAAAATCAAGTTCAATAAGAAAAGCTCCTTAAAGAATTTATGACACCATGAGCGCGAAGGGTTTCTCTTGCCTACTAGAGAAAAGCCCTTCCTTATCTAGCCAAGGCAGTAGCTATCAAAGATAATATAAGGAACCCACACCCTATGAAGAAACAAGGGTTACCACGCCAGGAGAGACGGATTTAGCCCCGCTCAAACCATGGATACCTTAAAGCACATAAGTTTGCAGTTACCAAAAGATA
>DASRNA010000143.1:0-4915 GCA_035647655.1 Clostridia bacterium
ATGATAGGTCACTGACCTATCATTTTTTTTAGCCCCTGCCTTGTTTGATTTTTTCAACAAGGCCTACAGCGCCTTTATAGGCTGATTCTGTGCCCTTGGCTGCGATATCAGAGATACGATCTACATTGCCCATAATGGAGGGCGTAATTTCGAGTATCTCATCTATGTGTTCACGTTTTTCGTCTACAACAGTTCGAAGAAGCTTAACAGATAAAAGTACTTCCCGTAAGACGAGGATGATATAGACAATAAGTACTACGAGGGCAATCAAAACTGAGGCCAATAAGAGTTCTTTTAGTGAGAATACAATTTGCGTTTCCATAAAATGTCCTTTCTAGAGTTGGTGTATAGCCAGGCCGTCAATGGCCATGGCAGCTTCCATAAGTAGTTCAGGAAGGGTCGGATGGGCGTGTATTGTGTCATAGAGCTCTTTTACACTAAGATTGTGCTTTATGGCTAGGGTGGCTTCACTAATTAGGTCTGATGCGCCGACCCCAAGTATATGAACCCCTAGAATCCTGCCACTCTTGTCTGCAATCATCTTAACAAAGCCCTCGGGTTCGTCCATGGCAAGGGCCTTGCCACTGGCCCGGTAGAGGAATTTGGATGTCTTGTAATCTACCTTTTCCTTTTTGAGGTCTTCTTCATTTTTGCCCACTGAAGCAATCTCAGGATAAACAAAGGTACAGGAAGGAACAGCTCTATAGTCTAACTTCTGCGGATTACCACTTAGGCGCTCTACAATATTAAGGGCCTCGTAGCTTGCTAGATGGGCCAACATATCTCCCCCAATTACATCTCCTGCGGCATATATATGGGGCTGGCTTGTTCTAAGCTCATCATCAACAAGAATCCCCTGGGGCTTGTAATTGATGCCAGCAGCCTCAAGATTACAAGAGAAATTTGGCTTTCTTCCAGCAGAAAGTAATACCTTATCACAGAAAACTTCCTTGGGTCCTTTTTTGGTCTCCACTGTGACCTTAAGACCCTGAGGAGTTTTTTCTATCGACTGCATTCGTCCACCAAGATAGAACTTCATACCCTGGCGTCGTAAGTAATTTTGGGCGCGTTTTTGTATCTCTAGGTCTTCTCTTTTTAAAAAGGTTCTACCTGATACAGTCACTTTACTGCCAAATTCTAGGAAGATAGAAGCAAATTCAAGCCCAACTATGCTGGCTCCTGATACAAAAAGATGTTCTGGTAGTTCTTCTAGCTCAAGGAGCTGGTCACTACCTAAAACCCCTGGCAAATCAGAGCCAGGAATGGGGGGATTAAAGGCCACAGACCCTGTGGCAACTAAAAAGTTTTTTGCCCGGTAGAGCTGATTATTTACTTCTATGGTTGTTGAATCAACAAAGGCCCCCCGGCCCTTGATCACGGGAATTTCTTTTTTCTTAAACATAAGCTCAATGCCACTAATGAGTTGGTCGGTGATTTTATCTTTTCGCTGCTTGACCTTGGCATAATCAAAAGTGTAGCCATCAATGGTTATTCCATAGGCCTTAAGATTTTTGGCAGTACGAAACACTTCTGCATTTTTTACCAGGCTTTTAGTAGGGATACAGCCTCTATTAAGGCAGGTGCCTCCCAGACGATCTTCTTCAATAAGAAGTACATCCAGGCCACGATCCTTGGCCCTTAGAGCCGCTGCATATCCGCTAGGTCCGCCACCTATAATGATCAAATCTTTCATGCAAACCTCCTTCAACATTAACAAGTATAGCATAAAAGCACTGGGCTATGGTATCCTTAAGCCATGAATTATATTTATATTTTACGGTGTGGGGATGAAAGCCTCTATACAGGCTGGACCAATAATCTAGAAAAAAGAATAGACACTCATAGGAAAGGAAAGGGTGCAAAGTACACCCGCTCTCGCCTTCCTGTGAGTCTTGTTTACTTTGAGAGCTTTGATAGGCCAGGCGAGGCAAGAAAACGCGAAGCAGCCATAAAAAAAATGTCCAGAAAAGAAAAACTAGCACTAATTGAAGGCAAAGAAAAAAAGACCCCGAAAGGTCTTAATGACTGATCTGGTTTAGTTGGTAGGTGCTTCCAAATATTTCTAGGCTGCCTGCTTCTATTAACATGGACTTATCTTTATGGCAGATGGAAAAGTTGGGTATACTAAGACCGCCATCTAGGTCGTCTAGACGTAGGATGACAGCATCAACTCCTCCAGCTTCATAGATGATAGGAACCATATGAGGATCTTCAATGGCGTGATCATCGGTAAAAACAAAACTGGAGACGTCCTTGAAGGTGACAGAAGAATTATCCTCAAGTTCAAGGATGATTTTATCTTCGTCTAAGTTAAAGTTGATGTTTTTCACATCATTTGATTGTATTTGATCTAATAATTTTTGTATCATTTAACACTCCTGTACAATCTATATCACAAAAAAATCCAAGTGACAAGTCTCTTTTGACAAAGTTTCATTAAAATGATAAGATTATTTCCACAAGCGTTGAAGGAAAGAGAACTTTCAAAAATCCTTAGAGAACTGATGTTTGGTGAAAATCAGTGATTAGAGAAAGGGAAGATGGCTCCTGAGCAGCTACGGTTTGGGCCCGTTACTACCCCTAAAGCTGATAAGTCAGAAAATAGGGTGGTACCGTGGACTCTTCGCCCCTAGCGAGGGGTTTTTTTTATTATGAATGAAGGAGTGAAGATGAAAGAAAAATTCTATATTACAACAGCCATAGCCTATACATCCAAGATCCCCCATATAGGAAATACCTATGAATGGATCCTCTCAGATGCCGTAGCTCGGTATAAAAGAAATCGAGGCTATGATGTCTACTTTTTAACGGGAACCGATGAGCATGGAGAAAAAATTGAGCAAGAAGCAAAAAAAGAAGGAAAATCAGCCCAGGAACATGTAGATCTAATTGCCAAGGAAATCCAAGATATCGATGACAAGCTTGGGGTTAGTTATGATCAGTTTATTCGCACCACAGATAAAAAACACAAAGAAATAGTACAAAAGATTTTTAGAAAAATCTATGAAAAAGGAGATATTTATAAGGGCTTCTATGAAGGCCTTTATTGTGTTCCCTGTGAATCCTTTTTTATGGAATCCCAGCTAGCTGATGGCATGTGTCCTGATTGTGGAAGAGAGGTAGTCTCAACAAAAGAGGATGCTTACTTTTTTAAACTAAGTAAATACCAAAAAAGACTAGAAGACCATATTGAGGCCAATCCAGACTTTATTGTACCCCCCTCAAGAAAAAATGAAATGTTAAACAACTTTATACGACCAGGCCTAAGAGACTTATGCGTTTCAAGAAGCTCCTTTTCCTGGGGGATTCCCGTGGATTTTGATGAGGGACATGTTGTCTATGTCTGGATTGATGCCCTAAGCAATTATATTACGGCCCTGGGCTATGATCCCTTTGGAGAAAGCGATGAACTTTTTACCAAGAATTGGCCTGCTGATTTACACATTATTGGAAAAGACATTGTGCGCTTTCATACTATTTATTGGCCCATTATCCTAATGAGCCTAGATTTACCCCTGCCCAAGCAGGTCTATGGCCACCCCTGGCTCCTAAGTGATAGTGGAAAAATGAGTAAAAGTAAGGGCAATACCCTTTATGCTAGGGATTTAGTAAAAACCTTTGGCCTGGATAGGGTTCGCTATAGCGTTTTAAGAGAAATGCCATATTCTGAAGATGGGCATTTTTCCCCAGAAACCTTAGTTCGACGAAGTAATAGCGACCTATCCAATGTTCTAGGAAATCTCTTAAATCGCACCCTGGCTATGAGCCATAAATACTTTGGGGGCCAGGTTAAATTAGGTAGCCCCTATGAGGAAATTGATCTTAGGCTGCAAGAAGAGGTAAAAAAGACCCTTGCTCTTTATGAAAAGAAAATGGACAGCCTTCATATTAGTGAAGCCATGGCCAGTGTAATTCAACTTGCCAAGGCAGGAAACAAATATATAGATGATACCACCCCCTGGCTGCTGGCAAAGGATGAGACAAAAAAAGATAGGCTGAGTACAGTTTTATACTCTTTAATTGAAAACTTACGAATTATAGCCATTTTGCTAGAACCTTTTATCCCAGAAACCTCCGAGGAAATTCTAAATCAAATTAGAACACAGATCAGGGATTATGATAGTATATACACCTATGGATCTTTGGAAGAGGACCTTATTGTTGGCAAGGCCCAGCCCATATTTGAGCGGCTTGACCTAGATGAAATAGTGGAAAAAGAAGAGGCGGCAGAAAAAGAAAAAGTTCAAGTAAAAGAAGAAGCTGCCTTTAAAACAAAAGAAGAGATTGATTTTCAGACCTGGGAAAAACTGGATCTACGGGTGGCAAAAATCATTAGCGTAGAAGATCATCCCCAGGCAGACCGCCTCTATGTACTAAAGGTCGATCTGGGACAAGACCAGCGTCAAGTTGTTTCTGGAATAAAAGAAAATTATACAAAAGAAGAACTTTTGGGAAAAACCGTCGTACTACTAGTAAATCTAAAGCCCATAAAACTCAGAGGAGTTCTTAGCCAGGGTATGCTCCTAGCTGAAAGCAAGGGAAAAGATGTACGACTCTTAGAGGCAAGCCTAAAGGTAGGCAGCCCTATTAGTTAGGAGGATAAATTGAAATTATTTGATTCACATGCCCATATTGATGATAGAAGGCTGGACAATAAATATCTAGCTAAAAAACTAAAGGACGCTGGCATTGGAGGCGTTATTATCCCTGGAGTTGATAGGAAGGGATGGAAGCGCATACTTGAGATGGCCAAGGAAGAGGATATCTACTATCCAACCCTGGGACTGCATCCTCAGGAGGCCTCTAAAACCACACCTGAGGTCTTAGAGGAGCTGGAAAGACTTGTAAGGGACAATCCACAGGTTGTAGCCATAGGTGAAATAGGCCTGGACCTACACTGGAGAAAGGACAATCT
>DASRNA010000144.1:0-3841 GCA_035647655.1 Clostridia bacterium
GGTTACCCTTTTAAAGGCTATGGAGGGGCGTAAAACCCTTTAGCACTAGGAGTATTTATGTCTGCCCAACTATATGTATTATTTATTTTTGGAGCCTTATTGTATTATTGGGCCAAAAATATTCGAAAAAATAAAAAAAGACTGGAAGAACTAAAGGAAAACTTTGGGCTTCTTGGAAGAAGTCGCTATAAAAGCGAGGACTTGGATGTCCACTACCTGCAGAAAAAAGAAAATACAGGTAAGCCCAGGATAGACTCTATTACCTGGGACGATCTTGAGATGGAGGATTTTCTTCTAAAAACCCAGTGTTTTTATTCTTCCCTGGGAGCGGCCCATATATACGAGAGTTTTCATTATTTAGAAGAAGAGGAAGTCTTATCCGCTAGAAAAAAACTTATTGCCATGGAAAAGAAAGATCGAGAATGCACCATAAAACATCTTTTCTATCTTGGTAGCGAGTCAGGGGTGAATCTTCCTTTTTTTATTCAAGAAGCAACAGAGTTTTTTCTACCCTACTGGCTTTTGCAAGGACTTTTTTATCTGATTATTCTTGCCCTTCTTGCTCTTGTATTTTTAAAGGGGCTGGGTCTAGTTTTTTTTGGAATGATTGTGCTTATTAATGTCATTATATATGCTCGGGGTACAAAAAAGATTCGCAGCCAGCTCCATAATGTCAACTATTTTCAAAGAATGCTAAAAAGCGCCAGGCATTTGGAAAAAGAACTTAGCCAAGATCTAGTGGATTTTAAAAAGGAGTTACAAGAAGCTCTAGCTCCCTTTAAGGGCCTTCGTATAAGCCCCCTGGGTCAATATACCAATACATCAGAGCTTTCTGTTATTCGAGAAAATATGGAAGTGTTTTTTCTTAGCTCTCTTCGTCAATACACTAAAATTGCGGGACTTCTTGAAAAAAACAGAGCCGAGTCAGAAAGGGTTATGGAACTTCTAGGAGAACTTGAACTGGCCCTTTATGTCCAGGCCCTAAAAGAAAACAAAACCATGTGTAAGGCCGACTTTGTTGAAGAAAAAGAGCTAAGCTTTGATGGTTTGTATCATCCTATGGTGGAGGACGCCGTTGCTTATAGTAGAAAAAAGACCAAAAGACTCCTTGTAACAGGAAGCAACGCCTCAGGCAAATCCACCCTAATGAAGTCCATGGCCCTTAGTGTTCTTTTCTCACAGGTAACAGGATATGCCTTTGCAAAAAGATTTAGCCTACATAAGGGAGAACTCCTTAGCAGTATGGCCCTACGCGATAGCATAGAAAAAAAAGAAAGTTATTTTGTAACAGAAATCAAAAGTCTCAGAAGGATTTTGGAGAAAACAAAAGAAAGTTTTTCCTATTGTTTTATTGATGAGATTCTAAGAGGCACCAATACCATAGAACGCATTGCAGCCTCCTCATCGGTGCTAGAGTCTCTAGCAAAGACAAAAAGCTGCATCTATGTTGCCAGCCATGATATTGAACTTACAGAGCTCCTAACAGATTACAGCAATGTGCACTTTAGAGAAAAGTATCTAGGAGATGATATTGTTTTTGACTACAAACTCTTAGAGGGACCATCAGAATCCACCAATGCTATTTTACTATTAAAGGTTATGGGTTTTGGGGATGAAATTATACTTGAAGCACAAAGTCGGGTAGAAAACTTCTTAGATACAAGAAGCTGGAGGAAAGGGATATGAATAAACTAGTAAAGGGACTTCTCACAGTAATTGTTGGCCTGTTTTTATTTCTGGGTTTTTTTACCTTGGTGGAGTATCGCCCCAAGGACATAGAGGAGATTCAGATTACAAGTCCAAAAGCCCTAGATAAAAAAGAAGTCACAATATTAAGCTACAACATAGGTTATGCAGGCTTGGGTAAAAACGAAGACTTTTTTATGGATGGGGGAGAAAAGGTAAGACCCCAGTCAAAGGATGTTGTAGAGGACTATCTTAGGGGCCTAGCAGAAGAAATAAAAGCACATCCAGCAGATTTTTATCTGATCCAGGAAGTAGATCTTGACTCAAAAAGAAGCTATGGCATCAACCAAAAAGATTTTTTTGAAAAGCAGCTAGGCCTAGAGGGGAACTTTGCTTACAATTATAAGGCCTTATATGTTCCCTATCCTTTTCCTACCATAGGAAGGGTAAACTCAGGCCTGGTCAGTCTTTCTTCCTATAAGCCCCAGCTGGCCTACAGAAAAAGCCTGCCCGTTCCCTTTTCCTGGCCGGTACGGACGGTAAATTTAAAAAGATGTCTTCTTGTCGAAGAATATGAGATTGAGGGTAGCGATAAAAACTTTATCCTAATTAACCTGCATCTAGAAGCCTTTGATGATGGAGAAGGAAAAATCCTTCAAAGTAGAGAGCTTCTACGCCTAGCCCAAGAGTACTATGAGCAGGGCCACTATGTACTAGTTGGGGGAGACTGGAATCAAACCTTTCCTGGAGGGGAGATTTATCCCCTGCTGAGTGAAGAGATGTGGGTGCCAGGAACCCTTATTGCAGAAGATCTTCCTCCTGGTTGGCGCTACGCGAGTGATCCCACCAGCCCCTCTTGTCGCTCAGGAGACAAACCCTATGATCAGGGGCAAGAACATCAAGTGTACCTAATAGATGGTTATCTTCTTAGTCCCAACCTAGAGGAACTTTCTATTAAGACCCTGGATTATGGCTTTAGCAGTAGTGATCATCATCCAGTGGAACTAAGAGTAAAACTTAAGGAATAAAAAGAGGCTTCTGCCTAGGGCAGGAGCCTTTTTAACAAGTGCTATTATACTTTTAAGCTATAGGCTTTGGGGATGAAGTTATACTCAAAGCACAAAAGCAACTAGAAAACTTCTTAGAAAGAAGAAGCGGCAGAAGGGACAAGGGTATGAATAAACTGTTAAAGGGATTTTTTTCAATGATTGTTGGCCTATTTTCCTTGCTAGGTATTTTTACCTTGCTAGAATATCGCCCCAGGGACAAAGAGGACCTTCAAATTACAAGTCCAAAATCCCTGGATAAAAAAGAAGTCAGAATTTTAAGCTACAACATAGGCTATGCCTCCCTAGGAAAAGGCCAAGACCCTTTTATAAAGAGGGGAAAAAAGCCCAGGCCCCAGTCAAAAGATGTTGTGCAGAACTATCTTGGGGGGCTAGCAGAAGAAATAAAAAATCATCCAGCAGATTTTTATTTGTTCCAGGAAGTAGATCTTGACTCAAAAAGAAGCTATGGCATCAACCAAAAAGAGTTCTTTGAGAGGGAGCTGGGACTAGAGGGCAACTTTGCCTACAATTATAAGCTCTTTTATCTTCCTCTTAACACAGGAAGAATAAGGTCGGGCCTTCTAAGCCTTTCTTCCTACAGGCCCCAGCAGGCCTACCGAAAAAGCCTGCCCCAGCCCTTTTGCTGGCCCCTAAGGATGATCCGTTTAAAAAGATGCCTTCTGGTGGAAGAATATGAAATAGAGGACAGCCATAAAAACTTTATCCTGATCAATCTACATATAGAAGCCTCTGATAAGGGGGAGGGAAAAATCCTTCAAACAAGGGAGCTTCTACGCCTAGCCCAAGAATACTATAAGCAGGGCCACTATGTAGTGGCCGGGGGAGACTGGAACCAAACCTTTCCTGGAGGGGAGATTTATCCCCAGCTAAGTAAGGAGGTCTGGATGCCAGGCACCCTTTTGAAAGAAGATCTTCTCCCTGGCTGGCGCTACGTGAGTGATCCCACTACTGTCTCTGCTCGCTCAGGGGAAAAACCCTATAAGCAGGACCAAGTATATCTTATTGATGGCTACCTTCTTAGTCCCAATCTAGAGGAGCTTTCCATTCAGAACCTGGATTATGACTTTTTTTTTTTTTTTTTTTAT
>DASRNA010000145.1:0-3438 GCA_035647655.1 Clostridia bacterium
CTCTCTTTTTTCCTTGCTCCCTACAGGAGCATTTTTTCTTTATCAAGTAGGGCTGCTTGGCAGTCTATATAATAATCGGTAGACTCCCCCTTCTTTTTCAATGGTAAATATCGTTCCTATATTCATTTCTATTGCCTGAACCGAGTAGGATTCTGGATAAACAAATACCGCATCAAGGGGTAACTTGTAGCTAGTAAGTTCTTCTCCTTTTTTAAGAATCACTCCAGGGCTTTGTGCTGCTTCTAGTTCTGCCAATTCCTCTGGCAAGGTAGAATTATTCTCAAAACTATTGACTAGCCAGGCTCGATCCCAGTCTTCTTCGATTAACTCAACTAAACCGATTTGCTTACGTCTTGTCTCGTAGCGCTGAGCAAGTTTACTTTCTAAGTCTTCTTCCTCAGAAGGGCTACTACAAGAAACAAGCAGGACCAGTAAAAGAAAAAATGCTATTAGCTTTTTCATTTTACCTCCTTTTTCTCTGCTACCTCCATATATACCCATTTAAGGGGGTCTTCTACCGTTTTTTTATTAACAAGGACTCTTTAGCTCCTTATCCCCCATGGTTTAGAGCAAATTACAAGGGGCTTTGTAGCTAGAAGATGATAGCCTCTTTAACCAATGCCACAAGGTTTTATAAATGAAATCAGTTTATTTTAGTAGATTTAAAATCGTATCCTTAACAAGCCCTGGGGCAACATTATATGAGTAATCTCTTTGCACCCTCTCAGTAAATTTGTGGGCATCCTTTCCAAAGGGCCCAATATTTACTACAGGTAGATCGAGTTTTTGCATCTCTTCTAGAGGAAGTTTGTACTTTGTGCCAAAGCCAGGCATATTTTCTTTTAGGCTTTCTAGGGCTTTTTTTTCTCTAGGAGCTGCTCCATAACTTAGATCCGAGATATAAGGATAAAATTTGCGCATCTTTATATCATAGTCGCTCCTTAGGTTTTTCTGGGCAGCAGCGACTGCTTGAAGAAGCTCTTTTTCCTTTTTATTTTCTCCCTTTACATAGATATGGGGATAATAAGGTGGCGAATAAAAGACTACTACAAGAGGATTCTTATCCTTCCACATGCTGTGAACTAGCTCTACCATTCGAAGGGAATATTCTCTATCATCGACTCCCTCTTCTTTTAGTAGCTTTTCTTCTAGTGCTTTAAGTCTTTGATCTACTTCCTCGCCACTCTGGGCTTTTACTAGCCTATAGAGTTCACTATAAGAAAGAACCCTTTCTTTCCAGGGAAGCTTATAATAGGCAAAGCCGCTACGCTCAGAATAGACTTTGAACTCGCTATTAAGAGAATCTATTACCTTTTTAAAGGCCTTCTTTGTTCCCTTTTTTACTTTTTCCATTATTTGATCTGGACTAGCAGAATGGGTAGAAAAATTAAAATACAGATAGGCTGTTTTGGCTGTTTGTACAGAATATTCTCTTTTTAAATCCCTTTGGCGTAAAGTAACTGGTGGTACAGTTACTTCCCCCTCTGCTTGATCGGCATAATCCATAGAAAGATTCATTTCCTCTACAATGGCCGAGGAAATTTGGTTTGGGTCCAGCCCTTGATAGGGGTCCCCAGCGTGACTTTCGCTGCCCACAATAAAAAAGCTAGGCATAATTTTCCCTACGGTACCTACATAAATATAACGGCTCTTATCCCCTTCAAAACGAGGCGCAGAGTAGTCTGTATCAATAAGGGCTCGGTAATCAAACCCCTCTTCTTCCATCATATCTACCAAGCGAGGTACAAGGCTCAGCATACCAGCAGAGCCGCCTTCTTCATCACAAACTCCAGCAAAAATAACATTGCCTTGAAGATTTTCAACATCTTCTGATAATTCTTCTAAAATATGTACTAAAGTAGAGACTCCTGTTTTCATATCAAAAATCCCCCTAGCAAATAGATACTCTCCACTTTCTAAGTCTATTTTGGCATCCTCTGGAATGGTTACTTCCGATAGCTTTTGTGCAAGCTTATGGGGGTTTGTTGCATAGGCCTCAATATGGTGGCCATATTCTGATACTCCAACCGTATCTGTATGGCCAATCAAAACCACAGTTTTTTTACTATTTCCTTTTTTGCCACGAACAAGGGCTACTACAGAATTTCTTTCTAGTGGATCATCTATGGCATCCACATAAAATAGATCCTCTGGATGTTTTTTAAAGTACTCCATCTTTTTGCATTGATCCATTACTTTTTTGGTAGCCTTAAGTTCTTCTTTAGTGCCGACAATGCTCCGGACTTTTGTGAGTTCTATGGCAAAATCTTCAATGTCTTTTGCTCTTTTCATAAACACCTAACCTTTACTGTATAATTAGCAAGCTCTTGTGGATTTTTTACTCTTCTTCTTTTATCAAGTTAAAAGAACCAAGAAAAGAGAGTTTTATATTTGGAGTATCTCCTTCTAGAAGAATCGTTCCTTGTACAGAATCAAGAACATGGCCCCTTAAGGTCAAGTAGATATTGTCATCTAAGTCTGGGACAAAAAAACCTCTTTCTGCTTCAAAAGAACCCTCCTCCATATCAATCCTATCTTCCTGGGTAGAACCAATGGTTGTAATTTGGTATTGTGCAAAGGTATCGCCTAAATCCAAGGTCCAGGCCCCATCCTCTGTAATAATAAGATTTACATAAAAGCCCTCGGCTAGTTGTTCTTCTAGCTCATTTTTTGCCAGAGCAACTGGTACCTTATAAAAAATATTTTTCCCCACAAGTTCAATAGAGTCCACATTCACTTGACCTCCATAACTTCCGGAAATCTTTTCTATTTGCTCTTCTTTTTCTGTAATAAGAGTTTCTTCCTCGGCTTTTCCCTGCTCAACTTCTGCTACATTTATATCCAGGGGCTCCTTGGGTCCTTTTGTTTCTGGCCAAAAAAGAAAGACAAGAGCAAGAAAAATAAAAGCAAAAGCGGCTAGAAATTTCTTATTCATTAAATTCATTTTTTACCCCCCCCCAAGGAAAACAGTCTTTTTTTTATAAAAGTTTTATTCCTACTAAACTTTTATACCCCTTATTTTATCTATTCCGACAAAATTTATACATCTTTTAGATAGTCTTTTAATCTTACACCCCCAATTTTTCCGCGATAGAAAGGGACACTTAAAAGACCTATAATAAATTCTGAAATCATAATTTGCCCTGTAATAAGGAAAAAACTCAAGGGTATTTGAGAAAAAAATGTAATCTGTGCACCAATAATAAATGCAAATAGCCCAGGAAAAAGTGCCGCAATCCAGTCTTTTTTAACATATGTCATCGCCTTTAGACTTACATAGGTGTGAAGAGTGCCCAAGACAACATCAACAATGCCAAAGGGACTAAATAGATTGCTTATAGCACAGGCTAGGCTAATAGGAAAAATAAAACCTGGATGATAAAATGCAAGAAGATTAAGAAATTCTGCTATACGAAACTGAAAGGGACCAAAGCTTAA
>DASRNA010000146.1:0-2201 GCA_035647655.1 Clostridia bacterium
GGTCCTTATCTTCTTCTATAAAGCGATCAATGGTATCCCAGGAGGAAGTGAGGATCTCTGGCTCGAAATAGGCCGCCATGGAGCTAAGTTCAGCCTGGACCCCTCGCAGCTGGGCCTGGTAATTCTGGTAGCGGCTGATGCGGGTGTCACTATCGTGATTTAGGTGGCCATAGACCCAGAGCTTTTCAAAGCGGCGAAAAAGATCCTCCCTAGTTTTTAGGGCCTTATTTAAAGTAGAAGAAGACTCCAGCAGTCTTCCCTTAAATTCACCGATCTTTACCGCGTCCTTTTTAAGGGAGGCCACTTCCTCTAAAAACTCCTCATCAGTCCTAAATATCTTTTTTAAGTCCCAGCTTCTATCCATATCTGTGTCCTTTCTTTTATAGTGGGCATAATAATAATCATAGTCGCCTTGGTAAAGGGGACTCTTATCTATAAGCACAAATCCTTCTTCTAGTAAATTAGGAAGAGAGGTATCTGCTTTAAAGCTAGCCTCTATATGGGTAATATAGGCTTCACTTGTCTGGTCAATAAACTGGCGGGCAATGCTTTCTCCCCCAATAAGAAAGACTTCTCTTTTTTCTTCTGCTAGAAGTTTTTCTATCCGGGCCAGGGCCTCGCTTTTGCTACGGGCAAGATAGACTCCGGGGGCAGAAAAACTCTTATCCTTTGTTAGCACAATATGGTCTCGCCCAGGCAGGGGCTGCCCCTCCTTAAGGGAGATAAAGGTTTTTCTTCCCATTAGAAGAATCTGGCCCATGGTTATTTCCTTAAAGCGGCTAAGGTCTTCAGGGATTCTTACTAATAGATCATTATTTAGTCCGATCTTCCACTTCTTATCTACTGAAAAAATCCATTTCATTTTTTCTCCCCCTAAGCCTCATCCCAGTTGCTATAGACATTTTGTACATCATCATTGTCTTCTAAAAAGTCCATTAGCTTTTGCATGTTTTTTTGGTCTTCTTCTTTTTCTAATCTCACACTGTTTTGGGGAAGGTAGCGAAGTTCAGCCATGCTAAAGCTAAAACCTTGATTTTTTAGCTGATCTCTTACCCTGCCAAAATCTTCTACACTGCTGTAGATCTCAAAGTGGCCCTCTTCGGAAATAAAGTCTTCTGCTCCTGCTTCTAGAGCCAGCATCATCATCTCGTCTTCTTCCATGGAGTCTTCCTTATCAATGACCAGAACCCCTGCATGATCAAATAGGTAGCTAACGCAGCCATTGGTCCCTAGATTTCCTCCGCATTTGGAGAAGTAACTTCTTATATCCCCGGCCGTTCGATTGACATTATCACTTAGGCACTCTACTAGAAGGGCCACCCCACTGGGGCCATAGCCCTCATAGTGGATCTGTATAAATTCAGCCCCCTCTAGCCCTCCGGCCCCTTTTTTTATGGCCCTATCAATGTTATCATTTGGCATATTTGCAGCCTTGGCCTTTTCTATGGCACTTTCTAGGCTGGAATTGTATTCAGGATCAGGCCCACCTTCCCTAGCTGCCACCATAATGTTGCGGCCCAGCTTGGTAAAGAGTCCTGCTTTTTTTGAATCTTGTTTGCTTTTTCTTTGAATGATATTTCCAATACGTCCCATATTAAACCTACCTTTCTTTTCCATTGTAGCATGCTAGAAGGGTTAAAAAAAGTACAAGAAAAGCAATGACCCTATCAACTTATTGTAGGCTTATAAGTATAAACAAGAAAGATCAAGTTATATCTCTAACAGATATATCCACCCCTCTTAACCCCACTAATGTTTGCGCTTATTATCCCACTTAAAAGCCACTTTCTGGAACTCTTCCGCTCTAGGCCTCAGCCTTTTTCTTCTTAGAAGTAGTCTTGCTTTGAGCAGCTGTCTTAGCTTGAGTAGAGGATTTCTTTGCAGGTTTTTTTGGCTTCTTTTATCTCAGACTGGCCTCTTTATCTTGCTGCGTAATTTCTGGTATCTGTGCGGTAGTGCCCCCATTAACCTTTATGCAGTTATTTTACCAGGGTTTTTGCTTGGTCTATATAAAGACCGTTTTCTGGGAGTACTCTGCTAGCTCAGCTTCCTTCATCTTCAGTTTTTTCTGGCAAGAAGAAATTCATCTTGCCAGTCCATCTACCTGCGGGTATAACTTTTATAAAAAGAGAGTACCCTTATCTGTAAGCTCCTGGCGCTAGCTTCTTAGAGCTGCATCTTCTCTAGGGGTGTGTTTACTC
>DASRNA010000147.1:0-8233 GCA_035647655.1 Clostridia bacterium
GTATATATAAATTTAGGAGGAATAATGTGAGTAAAGAAAATCTTGTTTTACACTTAAATCGTGATACTTGCAAAGGGTGCGGCATATGTGTAGCCTTTTGTCCAACAAATGTTCTTGAGATGGCAGAAGATAACAAATGTGAAATCATAAATATAGAAAAATGCATTAAATGTGGTTTATGCGAACTCCGATGTCCGGACTTTGCTATTTATCTAGAGGAGGACAAGGATGAAAAATAAAGCCTTACTTATGCAGGGCAATGAGGCTAGTGTTCGGGGGGCGCTCTATGCAGGGATGTCTTTTTATTCTGGTTATCCCATAACACCCTCAACAGAAATTGCTGAAATATCTGCTGAGCTATTGCCCAAGGTCGGTGGTACTTTTATTCAAATGGAAGATGAAATTGCTGGCATAGCTACAGCCATTGGAGCATCTATTGCTGGAAGAAAAGTAATGACAGCAACATCTGGACCCGGCTTTACACTAAAACAAGAAAATTTAGGTTTTGCTGTTATGGCAGAAATTCCCTTGGTTATCATCAATGTTCAAAGGGGAGGGCCATCGACGGGGCTACCCACACAGTCTGCGCAAGGAGATGTTATGCAGGCTAAATGGGGAACCCATGGTGATAGTGCCATCATTGCCTTAACTCCAAATTCGGTGACTGAAACCTTCTATCTAACTGTACGCGCTTTTAATCTTGCTGAAAAGTATCGTACTCCCGTTATTCTTTTAACTGATGAAATCATTGGCCATGCCCGGGAAAAGATCATTCTACCCAAGCCCGGAGATATCGAAATTTACAATCGTTTGACCCCTAAAGAAGACCAACCCTATAGGCCCTACGGGGTAGAAGAAGGAGATATCGTTCCACGATTTGCTCCTTTTGGAACAGGACATCGTTATAATATTACAGGCCTTTTTCATGATGAACAAGGCTTTCCCAGTAATTCTCAAGAAAACGCTAAAAATATGCTTCAAAGAATCCACAATAAACTTGCTGATGAAGCGATTATAGATTATGAAAGCCTCTATTGTGATGATGCAGAATTTGTCTTTTTAGCCTATGGGTCTACTTCCCGGTCTGCCCTTGCTGGCATCAAACAATTAAGGAGTGAAGGCTATAAAGTTGGACTATTTCGACCAATTACCCTTTGGCCTTCGCCAGAAAAAGCCATTAAAAAACTAGCTTCTCATGTTGGTGAAATATGTGTTGCTGAGATGAATTTAGGACAATATTCTCTTGAAGTTCAACGTATTGCTCAAGGAAGTACTAAGGTTAGTCATATGGGAAGAGCAAATGGTGAGATCTTACTTCCTGAAGAATTTGTGGCCCGTGCAAAGGAGTATTTTAATGAGCGATAGAAGTAAATTAGTAAATAAATATTTTAAGGTGGAGAACCTTCCTCATATTTGGTGCCCAGGATGCAGTCATGGTATTGTCACCCGGGCCATCACTAGCGCCATTGATCAATTGGATCTAGATCCAGAAAAGATTGTTGTTGTCTCTGGTATTGGTTGCTCTTCTAGAGCAGCAGGTTATTTAAACTTTAATACTCTCCATACAACTCATGGACGGGCTATTGCCTATGCAACTGGTATTAAACTTGCAAACCCTGAGCTGCATGTAATTGTTATTTCTGGAGATGGAGATGCTAGCGCTATTGGGGGAAACCACTTGATCCATTCATGCAGAAGAAATATCAATCTTACGGTAATCATCTTCAATAATAATATCTACGGCATGACTGGTGGACAATATTCACCGACAACTCCTCACTCGGCCCTTGGTACTACGGTGCCCTATGGCAATATTGATAGACCCTTTGATCTAGTACGACTGGTGGAAGGTGCTGGTGCAACCTATATTGCCAGAGGAACAGCCTATCATACCCTGCAACTAACAAGATACATTAAAAACGCCATTAGCCATAAGGGACTAAGTGTTGTGGAAGCCATTTCAACTTGCCCCACTTATTTTGGTCGTAAAAATGATATTGGAAATGCAGTAGATATGATGAGGTGGCTAAAAGATAGCTTTGTTGAAAAAAGAGCCTATGAAAAACTTGAGGAAGAAAAGAAAAAGAATAAATTTCCCTTTGGAGAATTTGTTAATATTCAAGCCCCTGAATATACCCAGGTTTTGGCTGAAATGATCAAAAGTGTGGAGGTCAAATAATGAAACAGCTGGAATTTATTTTTTCAGGAACCGGTGGACAGGGAGTAATTTTGCTTGGCGTTATTATGGCTGAAACCGCAATAAACGAAGGCATGAATGCCCTTCAAAGTCAAAGCTATGGTCCCGAGGCTAGAGGAGGAGCAAGTCGATGTGAGGTCATCATTTCCCAGGAAGAAATATTTTTTCCCAAGGTAGAAAATCCAGATTATATCCTTTGTATCTCTCAAGCCGCAGCTGACAAATATGCCTATGGGCTTAGTAAAGATACTGTTCTTATTTTAGATGATCGCATCGAGCTTAGTAAAAAAACTGGCACCGAAAAAATCTATCAACTGCCGATTTTAAGTACAGCCCATAAAAAGATTGGAAAAGAAGTCACGGCCAATATCGTAAGTTTGGGTGTTCTTCTTGAAATTACTAAACTCTTTTCTAAAGAAGCCATCATTCATTCTGTCTTAAATCGCGTACCCAAAGGAACAGAAAAAATCAATACACAAGCCGTTGAAATGGGAATTGGACTTGTAAGAAAATGGCAGAAAAAAAATGCATAATACTTTTGATAAAATCACATCGCAATATGAAAAACTAAGTAAATCTCATCAAAAGATAGCTGATTATATTTTACAGCACTATGATCGAGCTGTTTATATGACAGCGCGTAAAATTGCATCTCATCTTGGTATAAGCGAATCCACTGTAGTTCGATTTGCCACAAGCCTTGGATATGATGGCTACCCATCCTTTCAAGAACATCTTAGAAATACGGTAAAGGCAGTTGCCACAACAAGAGAAAAACTTAGCAAGGAGCTGGAACCAAAAAGTAAGGCTGCAGCATTAAGCCAGTCTTTTCAAAGAGATTTACGCGATCTTAAAAACACTTCAGAAATCATTAATTATCCTGCCTTAAAATTAGCTGCCAAAAAGGTTGCTGACTCTGATCGAGTCTTTATCCTGGGCAAACGTTCTTCTGGAGTTTTGGTTGACTATCTTTCCTATTATTTAAACTTTTTTCATGACAATGTACGTGTGCTTGAGAGTAATGTCCTTGATTTATTTGAACAACTTATCCATATAAAAAAAGGCGATTTAATCATTATGTTTAGCTTTCCCCGTTATGCAAAAAATACGATTGAAATGGCCAAGTTTATTAAAGAAAAAGGAGGTCACATTATTGCTATAACTGATAATGTAGATGCTCCCATTGCTGAGTATTCAGCTCATTGTCTTATTGCTAGCTATTCTAGGGAGTCTTTTATTGATTCTTTGGTAGCTCCCATGGCCTTAGTTAATGCCTTGATAACCTCAATTGCCTATGATAATCTAGAGCTAACTGAGAACAAACTAGATAGTCTAGAAATTCTCTGGGAGAAATATGATGTATATATCTAGAGAGGTAATTTATAATCATGATAATTGCAATTGACGGCCCAGCCGCATCAGGTAAATCTAGCGTAGCTAAGGAACTAGCAAAGCGTCTTGGCTATCTTTATATTGATACCGGGGCCATGTTTAGGGCTGTAACCTTCTATGCCTTAGAGCAGGGATTAGATGAGGAAGACCAGCTAAAAACAAGATTAGATAAGCTTCATTTAAAAAGCATTCCAGGCGGCATAGAAATTGATGGAAGAAAACTTTATGATGAATTAAGAAGTAAAGATGTTGATCTTAATGTATCTTATTATTCTACTATGGCTTCAATTAGAAGTTTTCTAAAAGATATTCAAAGACAAGAGGCTCGTCGCCATAATGTCATTATGGATGGAAGAGATATTGGTACTGCCGTTTTTCCTCAAGCCCAGGTAAAAATCTTTCTTAGCGCTAGTGCTGAAAAAAGAGCAGAAAGGCGATTTAAACAAAGAAGCAATTCCCTAAGCTATGCACAAATTCTTGAAGATATTAAAAGAAGAGATAAAATTGACTCTTCACGGAATGTTGCTCCTCTTAAACAAGCTAAAGACGCTATTTTCATCGATAGCAGTAACTTGAGCCTGGAAGAAGTTATAAACAAAATCGAAGGGATAGTTAAAAATGTTTCGTCGAATAGCTAGTGTGATTTTTAATTTTATCCTGAGAGTTTTTTATCCGGTAGAAGTGTATGGTAGAGAAAATATAAGCAAAGAAAATTTCCTTATAATTGCTAATCATGGACATATGTTTGATCCTTTTTTAGTAAATTATGCTTTTAAAGAACATTTTTACATTATTGGAAAAGCTGAGCTGTTTAAAATCCCTATTTTAAGAAAAATCTTAGAACTAGCGGATGTCTTTCCTGTTAGTCGAGATCAGCTAGATCTAGGAGCGATTAAAACCTCTATTGCCAAACTTGCACAGAGCAGTCTTCTTCTCTTTCCTGAGGGGACAAGAAACCACAGCCTAGACCCCTTAGAGGGTAAAAGTGGCGCGATTATGATTGCCTCCAAGGCTGAAGTAAAAATTCTACCTATGGTATTGGTAGGCAACTTTAAAATCTTTCGACCTTTAAAGGTTTTTATTCTTCCAGCAAGGGAAGTAGGGGAGTATGGCTTTGAACGTATGAACAGCCAAGCCTATAAATCAATTGTTGATTCTCTTCTCAATGATATCTACACAAAGCTCAGGGAGGAAACAAATGATCATTAAAAAAAGTAATCCTATGGGGTTTTGTTTTGGTGTGTCTCGGGCGATTTCCATGGCAGAAAAACTATCCAAAAATAGTCCTATCTACTGCTATGGATCACTCATTCATAATGAAGATGAAATAGAGCGCTTGGCTAAAAGGGGAATTACCACTATTAATCAGCTTGATAAAGAAATGGATCTTCCCATTCTTATTCGCTCCCATGGGGTGGGAAAAGATGTTTATGATTTTTTAGATAAGCATCAACTTGAATACCACGATTCCACCTGTCCCTTTGTAAAAAAAATACATGAACATGTAAAGAGTTTTTTATCCCAGGAAAAAGAAATTGCTATATTAGGAGATAAAACTCATCCAGAAATACAGGGCATCATTAGCTGGGGGGAAGGAAAAATACATGTACTAGCAGATATGGAGGCAGTAAGAAACCTTGAGTGCCCAAAGGAACTTGTCCTCCTTGCTCAAACCACGCTAAAAAAAGAATTCTTTGATGAAGCTGTTGAATATCTGGAAGGAAAAACTCAGCTTCAAGCAATAAATACAATATGTTCTGCCACCAAAAGACGTCAAGAAGCTGCCAGGGAACTGGCAAAAGAAGTAGATCTTATGATCATTATTGGTGGGAAAAAAAGTTCCAACACAAATAAACTTTATGAAATATGCAAAAAAGTGAATAAAAACACCCTATACATTGAAAACTTAGCTGAAATAAGGATGCAAGATATCAAAAAGTATGGTACAATTGGTATCAGTGCAGGTGCTTCTACACCAGAGTGGGTGATTAATAATATTATGGAGCATTTGCAAAATGAGACTTAAGGAGTAACTAATACATGGAAAACTTGTCAATGAAAGAAATGATGGAAACAGCTTCCTTCAGCGCCCCGAAACGAAATGAGGTCATTACTGGAAAAGTCGTAATGGTAAAAGACGACGGTGTTGTTGTCAATATCGGGTATAAGGCCGATGGTATTCTTCCTGTGGATGAAATATCAAATCCTGAAAATTTACCTTTAGAAGAACTTTTCAATGTTAGTGATGAAATTGTTGTTCTTGTGCTGAAAAGAGATAATGGCGAGGGAGATGTTTTATTGTCTAGCAAACGCCTACGTTCACGCAAGGATTGGGAAACACTTGAGGAAAAGTATAAGAACAAGGAATCTGTTAATGTTAAGATCACAGAGGTTGTAAAGGGTGGATTGTCGGCCCATTATAATGATATTCGTGCCTTTATCCCGGCAAGCCATGTTGATATTAATTTCGTTCGCGATCTGAGTCAATTTGTGGGAGAAGAGTGCGAAGTAGAATTTTTGGATTTTGACAGAAGACGGAATCAAGTAGTTCTTTCACGCAAACTAGTCGTAGAAAAAGAGCGTAAAGTTGAACTCGATGAATTCTGGGATAGCCTAGCAATAGGTCAAATCCGAGAAGGTGTTGTTCGTCGCTTTACTAGTTATGGAGCCTTTGTAGATCTTGGCGCCACAGATGGTCTTATTCATGTTTCAGAAATTCAGTGGGGTAAAGTAAATAAACCCTCTGATGTTCTTAAAGCCAATGAGACACTAGATTTTATGGTTCTTGATTTTAGCAGAGAAAACAATAAAATTTCTCTAAGCCGCAAAGCTCTATCACCAGATCCTTGGGAAGTAATCGATGAAATGTATGATGTCGGTGAAAATTATGATGGAAAAATAGTTTCATTAACTGATTTTGGTGCTTTTGTAGAACTTGAACCTGGTCTTGAAGGACTAATTCATGTTTCGCAGATCTCAGAAGATCGTATTGATCAGCCTAAAGATGTTCTTAGCTTAGGCGAAGAAGTGATTGTTCGAATCCTTGATATCGACAAAGAACAAAAGAGAATCAAACTCAGCATGAAGCAATAAAAATAAAAAAAGAGCGGATTATCGCTCTTTTTTTATTGGTCTACACTTTTGGTGTTGGTATTTATTTTACCAACATCTTTTTTTGCGAAAGATTATTTTATAAGCTTTGATACACTTTTAAAACTTGCTGTATCACTTCGTCTTTGTAAATCAAAAAGGATAGTCTCTACTGGAAGCACAAGGGCTCCCAAGCTTTGAAGGCTCTTAAGCGCCCACTGACTATTGTCATCCTTTCGAGATCCAACCGCATCATAGGCTATGATTACTTCTTTACCTAGTTCTAATAGATCTCTAGCAGTTTGATAAACACAGACATGGCTTTCAATTCCACTAATAATAAACTGATTTCGCCCTTGGGAAAACAAGCTTTCCATGGGCTTTTTTAAATCATCCATTAAAGAGAAGCTAGTTTTTTCATATAGATTATCTTCTCTAATCCATTTTTCTAAAGACCCTACTGTTGAACCGAGTCCTCTGGGATATTGTTCGCTAAAAACAATTGGCAGACTAAGAATATCTGCTCCCTCAAGAAGAATCTGGGTGTTTTTTTCAACTTCCTCCTTATTTGAAATAACAGGGAGTAGTCTTTCTTGAATATCAATAACAAGAACAAGAGCTTTTTTTTGATTTAGTCTCATATCTTCCTCCTTTTAATCAACTCTATATATATCTACCCCAAATAGAGAAATTAATGCCGGTTGGCTAGAAATACTCCAAGAACAATCATAGTTGCAGCAGCCCATTGTTGGGGGAGGAAGACCTCATTAAGAAAAAACACCCCTGCAAGAACCGATGTCAGAGTGGTTAACCCTGAAAAAGATGAGGCAACAGTGGGGCCTACAAGCCCTATTGCTGTAACACTCATTAAAAAAGCTACATTGCTTGATAAAAGAGATAGATAAACCAAAGATAATAAGAACCTTTTATTGACAAGAGGAAGGAGTAAAAAACTTTTAACTTCTCCTTGGAAAGTAGCTATAAGAAGACTGGCTAGAAAAAAAACTACCGCTCCCATTAGCATCATGGCATAGGTTCGCTCATAAACTGTGAAATCCTTTATTTTTCTCTGCTTTATCCCATAAAAACCATAGGAAAAAACTCCCCCAAGAAGAAAAAGATAACCAAAAAAGGAAAAAGATGGCTCATTTCTTTTTGTTAGAACCATAAGAATAACCCCTAAAGTAGAAGTAAGTATACCTACAAGCTGCTCCTTTCTGGGAGGTTCTTGTAAGAAGATACTGGAAAGAACCATCATAACAATAGGTCCTATACTCATAATAACTCCTGCTTCAGAAGCAGTGGTTTCTCTTATTCCCAAGGATTCAAGAGTAAAATAAAGAACAGGAAATAAAGAACCTAAGACAATCAAATTTTGCCAACCAGGTTTTTTTAGCTTAATTGGAATACGTAAAATGCGACAAAAAAGCTCAAAAAAGATAAAAGCAATTATAAATCTCCATCCCAAAAGATGTAGAACGCTAACTGTACTTGTGCCAGTTTTAGTAAAAATGAAGCTAAATCCAAATATCAAAGATGTAAGTAGAGATAATA
>DASRNA010000148.1:0-3968 GCA_035647655.1 Clostridia bacterium
TTCTTTGTATACTTTTTCCATACCATCTATAAGCTTTTCATAGCTAATCTCTTCTTCATCCTCTTCTGGATAATCAATGGCCAGGCTAATGCTTGCTAGTAAAGAAAGAAGTATCTCACGTATCTGCCGTAATTTTTTTGAAATATCCCCCTCAAGATGGGTGAGAGCAAGATCATAACCAAGCTCTGTTTTTGCTTGGATAAGCTGCATAACAGCCTCTGCCTGAGGCAGATCAAGGCGGCCATTTAGAAAGGCCCGCTGGGTAAATTCTCCCGGATTTGCCAGCCGGGCCCCTTCTTCTAAGCAAAGAGCTAAGACACGCTGAAGCGCCATAGCTCCCCCGTGGGTGTTTATTTCTACCATATCTTCTCTTGTATAGGTATAAGGGGCCCTAAAATAGACCGCTAGTACCTCATCTATGGGACTATCTGCGCGATAAATATGACCATAGTGAAGATAGCGGGGTTTTTTTTCTAAATCTCCTCCCTTGAAAATCCTATTTGCAATAGAAAGAGAAGCCGGACCAGATAGGCGGACAATGCCAATGGCTGCTTCAGCCAGGGAGGTAGATATTGCACAAATCGTACTCATGGTAATCTCCTTTAAAAAAGCCCAGAATTCTCTCTGGGCTAGCGGTTCAAAAAGATAATTACTTTGCGATAAGGATCTCTTCCTTCGCTTCTTGTGCTCACTTCGCTGTCCTTTTGAAGGGCGGAATGGACAATTCGGCGTTCATAACTATTCATAGGATTAAGGATGATATCCCTGCGTTGGCGTTTTGCTTTTTCTGCCATTCTCATAGCAAGCTGCTCTAAAGAACTTTTTCTTTTTTCACGGTACCCCTCACAATCAAGGATTAGGTGAACATATTTTTCTCGATCTTTATTGATTACAAGATTGGTTAAATACTGTAGAGCATCTAGGGTTTTTCCTCTTCTACCTATAACTAGAGACATATTGTCGCCAGATATAGTGCCAGAGAGGCCATTTTCACTAAAATCAACTTCGACTTTTGCATATATATTCATTTTTTTAAGAGTATCTTCTAAAAACTCTTTGGCTTTATGATGAATGTTTTCTTTTTCTCTTACAAGAATTTTCGCTTCTTTTGTTCCAAAAAGTCCAAGAAAACCTTTGCTTTCATTTTCTAAAATTTCATATTCGACATCTTCATGGGAAAGATCCATTTCTATAAGGGCCAGTTCTAAGGCCTCTTCAACAGTTCTTCCCGTTTTTTCAACACTTTTCACTATAACTCCTCCGAAGCAACTATACGGGTGATTACCAAATCTTGGATAAACTGGATGATATTACTTAGTGCCCAGTAGAGAATTAGCCCCGCAGGATAGGACGCCCCGAATACCAAAATCATAACAGGAAACATAATCGTCATCATTCCCATATCAGGTCCTTTTGGTTTTTCATTAGGATCTGCTGGAGCTTGCTGCATTTGAGCATTTTTTGAAGTTAGATAGGTAAAAAACGCTGCTACAATAGGCAAAATTCCAGGAAGTTTTGCGAGGGTGCCAGTAAGGCCAGGAATTATATTGCTTAAAAGGTCAGGTCCCACCATATTGGGTAGCCAAAGAAAACTTTGTTCTAGGGCCTCTATACCTAAATAGGGGATTGGATCCCTTAGAATTCTAAATAATATAAAGATAATTGGGAGCTGTATCAGCATAGGTAAACATCCAGCTGCTGGATTAAAATTCTCCTCTTTATAAAGTTCCATCATTTTTTCATTTAAAGTATTCTTGTCTTTAGCATATTTTTTTTGCAATTCTGCCATTTTAGGCTGCATTCTCTTATTGGCTTCTAAGCCTCTTCTTTGGACGATAGCAAGGGGAAAGAGCACTAACTTTATCAATATAGTAAATATGATAAGGCTAATCCCATAGTTTCCTATAAGAGAGTATATTAATTGCAAAATGCCTGCAAATAGTTTGGTCACGTAAGTATCTCCTCCTTATTTTAAGGGATCATAGCCACCAGGATGAAAAGGATTACATTTAAGAATTCGTTTAAGGGCCAAATATCCTCCCTTTAATGCACCATATTTTTCTATGGCTTCATAACTATACTGGGAACAGGTTGGATAAAAACGACAGGTTTTTGGTTTATGCTTGGTAATCCTGCGTTGATAAAAGGCAATTAGGGCCAAAAATATTCTTTTCATCTTTGTATATCTTCAAGTGTTTTTTTTAGTATCTTACACATTTGGTGGAAATTCCCTTCTGATGAGCGAGCTCTTGCTACAATCACCAGATCATAACATCCTTCTAAGATGTCTTCATGCATGCGAAAGCATTCTTTAAGCCTTCGTTTTGCAAGGTTTCGGACAACTGCATTGCCAATTTTTTTACTAGCGGTAAAACCAACTCGGCTTTTATTTTCTTTTCCTGATCGGTAATAGATAACAAAATATTTGGTTACTTTAGAGTTTGCTTTACGGTAAATCTCTTTGAATTCCTTATTATTGGTCAAAGAAGCTGTCTTCATAGTTATCGTCTCCCGGCAGGCTAGCCACTAAGCACTAAGGTTTCTTCTTCCTTTTGATCTTCTTCTTTTTATAATTCTACGACCAGACTTAGTTTTCATTCGCTTCCTAAACCCGTGTACTTTGGCTCGCTGACGTTTTTTTGGTTGAAAGGTTCTTTTCATTGATAGCACCTCCTTTTCTTAATTAGTCAAGTCTCTTTATTATAGCCAGTGACAGCAGTAAAGTCAAACATTCTTACTTATGAAAAAGTTTCAAAACAACCCCCGTCTTTTTGAAAAAGTTTGCTTAAGGGCCTTGCGTTCTCATTTTAATCACAGATGAAACTTCATCAACTTAATTGAACTTTTAAAAGCACGCAGTTTCAAGCTTAGATCATCCATAAGTCCATATATTTGTTTTTTTCCTGTTCTCATTGTCTTTTATAGTGGCTTCTGACTTTTTTGCCTTTTCTTTACTCTTGTGTACTTTTTTTCTTTCTTCCACAACATATTGTGTGGATAACTTTCGTTTATTTATCATCACTTACTCTTTCACCATATTTATAAAGCAAAAACTGTGGATAAGTCCCTTCTTTTGCTTGTAAGCTCTGTTTTTGCATGCTACTATTATCCTACATGTTGATAACTTAGTTCTTTGCCTTTGTTTTATCCCAAACATATCCTTTCTGTGGATAAAGCTGTGGATAAGTGCTTAGTTATCCACGCTTTCCCCTTAGTTCTAAGTATTAGCCCTCTTTATAAGTCATCAACATCATGTTGATAATACCACCTTATTTTATTTTATCACAAGCTACTATTTAAATTGGGGAAAATATGTTAATAAATCAATCAACCTTTTGCTGTGGATAAGGTTGTGGAAAGGAATAAATATGCAAGCAAATGTCGCATGGGCAAAAATACAAAATGAACTAATGCTCCGCTACGATAAGGTAAGTTACAATACCTGGTTTAGAAATTTAGAAGTCCTAAATGAAGATGAACATACTGTGTATTTACTGGCATCAAGTCCCTTTAATGGCAATGTTATAAATAGAAGAAATTATTCCTCTGAATTCCAAGAAATTTATTCGGACTTAACGGGACATCATAAAAACTTTGCCGTTGTCACAAGCCAAGATGTAAGCCATGCTCCTCAAAGAAAACTAGAAGAAAATCCGGGCATGCGGCTTAATCCAAGATATATTTTCGATGAATTTGTTGTTGGTTCTAGTAATCGTTTTGCCCAAGCAGCCTGTGTGGCTGTAGCCGAAGAACCTGGTAAATCCTATAATCCCCTCTTTCTTTATGGAGGTTCAGGCCTGGGCAAAACCCATCTTATGCAGGCCATAGGGCATTATATCCTTCAAAAGGATCCAACAAAAAGAGTTATGTATATTTCAAGCGAACGTTTTACCAATGACTTTATTAATTCAATTAAAATGGGTAAGGGAGAAGAGTTTAGGAATTATTATAGAAATAATGTAGATGTA
>DASRNA010000149.1:0-8269 GCA_035647655.1 Clostridia bacterium
ATATGAACTTTAACTTGACCTGGATAGTCCATTTCATCTTCAATGCGTTTGGCCACGTCTCTTGATAGAAGAAGCATCTCATCATCACTGATCTTATCAGGAATTACCATAATTCGGATTTCTCTGCCTGCTTGAACAGCATAGGCGTGGTCTACGCCCTTATAGGAATTTGCGATAACTTCTAAGTTTTCAAGTCGTTTGATATAGTTGTTTAGAGCTTCACGTCTTGCTCCTGGCCTGGCAGCGCTAATGGCGTCTGCTGCTGTAACAAGAACAGCTTCTATTGTGTTAGGCTCATAGTCTCCGTGATGTGTACTCATGGCGTGGATTACTTCTTTTGATTCACCATATTTTTTAAGAAGTTGCATACCTAGTTCAATATGCGTACCCTCCATTTCCGTATCAACGGCTTTGCCTATATCATGGAATAGCCCAGCTCTTTTAGCGATTCGGACATTTGCCCCTAGTTCCTTAGCCAACATACCCGAAACTTTGGCTACTTCAATGCTATGAAGAAGAACATTTTGGCCATAACTAGTTCTAAATTGTAAGCGGCCAATTAGCTTAACAAGTTCAGGATGAACTCTTCCGAGTTCTAGTTCGAAGATGGCGTTTTTACCTTCTTCTCTCATCTTTTCTTCAATTTCATCTCGTGCCTTGTTAACCATTTCTTCAATTCGGCTTGGATGAATTCGTCCATCAGTAATAAGTCTTTCAAGGGCCATGCGCGTAATTTCACGACGCACGGGATCAAAACACGAAATAATAACTGCCTCTGGTGTATCATCAATTATTAAATCTACACCAGTTGCTTTTTCAAGGGCACGTATATTGCGTCCCTCTCTACCAATAATTCGACCCTTCATCTCATCATTTGGCAATGAGACAGAACTGACAGTATTGTCTGCAACAAAGTCAGAAGAAATGCGATGTATGGTGCTTGCTAGTATTTTTTGCGCTGTTTTATTTGATTCTTCTTTAATTATTTCTTCAGCTGCACGGATACGTAATACCTTTTCACGAGAAAGTGTTTTATCAACTTCTTTTAATAGAATATCTTTAGCTTCTTCTCTGTTTAATGAGGCTATACGCTCTAGTTCTTTTTCTTGATTGGCTTTTTGTGATTCAAGCTGTTTTCTTATATTATTCATTTTTTTATCAAGGGCAGCTAAATCACGCTCACGATTTTCTTGTTCTGACTGCTTAAGATCAAGACTCTCTTCTTTTTTTTGATTCCTTCGCTCGATGCGTTGAATTTCGCTTCGACGTTCTCTTGTTTCTTTTTCCAGATTAGATCGTAGATTGTGGATTTCTTCTTTGGCTTCGAAAAGCGATTCTTTTTTTATAGTTTCTGCCGTCTTTTTTGCTTCAAGTACTATATCATTGGCTTTATTCTCAGCAGATCTAATTTTTCTTTCACCAATACTTTTTCTGAGTAGATATCCAAGTACAATACCAAGTATTGCTAATACGATATAAATAAGGAATGTTTCCATACTAGGAATATAAATCACCTCCTTTATTTATCTAACGTACATATTATAACATATATTCGTTATTCATGCTTGGACTCTAAGGCAAAAAGACGGAAATTATTCCGTCTTTTGGGGTTCAGTTTTATTGATCTCATAAAATTCCCTAACCAAATGATCAATTTCTAGTAGTGTTTCAGGGTTTTCTATAAGAAAAGTTTTAGCATTCTCTCTTCCTTGGCCCATACGCTCATCACCATAGGAATACCAAGAACCAGCTTTTTTTACAATTTCAGCATCAACGGCTGCATCTAAGAGGCAGCCCTCACTCGAAATCCCCGTTCCATACATAATATCAAATAAGGCTGTTTTAAAGGGCGGGGCGACTTTGTTTTTAACTACACGTATACGAGTACGGTTTCCTATTATATTGTCTCTATCTTTTATCGATTCGACCCTTCGAACATCAAGACGCAAGGAAGAATAAAATTTAAGTGCATTACCACCTGAAGTAGTTTCAGGATTCCCAAACATAACACCAATCTTCATACGAAGCTGGTTGATAAAGATAATACTTGTATTGCTTTTACTGACAATACTAGTGAGTTTACGAAGGGCCTGGCTCATAAGCCTTGCTTGAAGGCCCATATGGCTATCTCCCATTTCACCAGTCATTTCTGCCTTGGGAACCAAAGCAGCCACAGAGTCCACAACAATAACATCAATGGCATTACTACGAACAAGCGCATCAACAATCTCTAAGGCTTGTTCTCCTGTATCAGGTTGAGACAGGATTAAACCATCTGTATCAACACCAATTCTTTTTGCGTATTCTGGATCTAGGGCATGTTCAGCATCAATAAAAGCTGCCACTCCTCCTAGTTTTTGTGCTTCTGCAATCATATGAAGAGCCACGGTAGTTTTCCCACTGGATTCAGGACCGTAAATTTCAATGATTCTTCCCCTAGGTATTCCACCTATCCCCAATGCAATATCTAAGGACAAGGCTCCTGTAGGAATAACTTCTATCCCTCTTCTATTAGGTTCATCGCCAAGGCGCATAATTGAACCTTTACCAAATTGTTTTTCGATTTGGCCAAGGACATGATCTAATGCTTTATTTTTTTCAGACATATTACCTCCCGAACATAAGTTCTATACTACCATTCTATTCTATATGCAAGTTTTTTGCAAGGCTTTTCCAAAGAGAAGCTAGAGCAAAGATAATCATGGACTGTCTAGCTGATTTTCGACGTCGGCTCGGTACTTTGCGTGAGAACACATCTTCACCCCAGGGGGTTAAAACATGTATATAACACAAACCACTTAGTTTAGGATCATCATGTTCAGCATAGCCAGTAATAGCAAGTGATATTTCTGTTTTCGTCTTTTTTTGACATGCGACAGCTAGGGCTTGAGACATTTCTTGACTTACACTTCCATACTTATGCAAAAAGTCTTTGTCGATATTTAAAAGGTCCATCTTGGCTGTGTTTTCATAGACTACAAAGCCACCATAAATTGCTTGACTGGAACCACTAATGTCAGTTAGAGCTTTTAGAACCCCTCCAGCAGTGGCGGATTCAGCGCAAGAAAGATGGAGCTTGTTCTTTGTAAGAAAGGAGATAATTTTATCCTTTAAGTCCATTTGACCACGATAAAATATATATTCTTTATAAAGCTTCTCTACACGTTCTCCCAGCTCTTCGACCTGTTTTTTATCTTTAGAAAATACCCGTAAAGTAACAAATCCTATTGAAACATAGGTCAGTAAATGCTTTGATTCAGACTTGAAGTGTTCTTGAAAACTTTGTTCTAAAGCATACTCCCCTATTCCCATTAGATGATAAAGTTTTTCGAAAAGCTCTTCCTTTTCCAAAATATCATCGATGGTAGAAAACATGTGTATATTTTCATTAGGAGGCCCTGGTACAAGGATAAGAGATTTATTGTCTTTATTCAAGAGATATCCCTGCGCTGCACCATTATGGTTTGGGACAATTTTTTCCTCAAAATCACTGCAAACTTTTTTTGTGATTTGATAGGTCATATCATCACGAGTTTCTCCTAGGCCGCCTGTGATTACTATAAGATCAACTTCTTTTATCATATAGCGAAGAGCTCTTTCTAAAGCTTCTTCTTCATCGGGGGGATTCATTGAAAGGGCAACCTCAATGCCTCGGTGTAAAAAAAACTGCCCTAAATTGGCCTTATTTATATCTAAAATACGACCTTGAAGAAGTTCATCACCTATGGTCATTACTCCGACTTTCATTCTGAGAACACCTCTTTATTTTTCCAAATATAATCCAAAGCTGAAACTACCGTCATAAGAACCATTAACCAGATTAAAAGTTCAATAAGAATTCCTCTTTTAAAAGCTAAAATAGGCTGCAAATGTAAAATGATAATAACACCCATTTGTAAAACAGTTTTTGCTTTTCCATATCCACTGGCAGCAATAACAATATTTTTTGAAGCAGCCACGGCCCTAAAAACAGAAATAAGTATTTCTCTTAAGGTAACAATAAGCAAAACAAGAGGGGAAATAACCTGTTGAGAAGAAAAGACTATAAAGGCAGATATAGTAAGGAATTTATCAGCTAGGGGGTCCATTAACTTTCCAAAGGAAGTAACCAGGTCCCACTTCCTAGCCAGATACCCATCAACAAAGTCTGTTAAGGCTGCTAATGCAAAGACTATAAAGGCAACTAAGTAATAATCCGTGTAAAGGGCCAGGTAGAAATAAATTGGAACTGCTAGCATACGAAGTATGGTTAATTTATTTGGTAGATTCATTTACTTCTCCTATCAAATCATATTCAGAATTGCTTACAATCTTGACTTTAAGAATATCTCCAAGACTTACATCTTTTCCTTTTACATAGACAATCCCATCAACATCTGGTGAATCACCTTTGGTGCGTCCAATCCAAGAATCTTCATAGATTTCATCGACAAGTACATCCATGGTTTTTCCCACACACAAATCTAGCTTTTTTTCAGATATATCTTTTTGCAAATTCATAAGCCTTTGATAGCGCTCTTCTTTGATTTGATCAGATATTTTATTAGGCAGAAGGTAGCTAGCCGCGTCTTCTTCATCAGAATATTTAAAGGCTCCCAATTTATCAAAGGATATTTCTTTTACAAAATCAAGAAGGAGCTCAAAATCTTCCTCACTTTCCCCAGGAAAACCAACCATTACCGTTGTCCGAAGAACAATATTAGGAATAATTTGCCTAGCCATAGTTATAATTTTTCTAAGATCTTCTTGGCTAGTATGGCGGTTCATTTTTCTAAGAACAGAATCACTAGCATGTTGGATGGGCATATCTAAGTAGGGAACAACCTTAGAAAGCTCTGCTAATTTATGGAAGAAAGCTTCATCTAAAAGATCAGGATAAACATACTGAAGACGAATCCAATAAATGCCTTCAATAGCATTTAAAGATGCTAAAAGTTCTAGTAGTTGGCGCTTTCCCCTATCTTCACCATAGCGACTTAAGTCTTGAGCTATTAAAATAATTTCTTTTATCCCTTGACTTGCTAAATTTTCAGCTTCTATTACAATTTGATCAATGCTCTTACTTCTCATAGGGCCCCGTAAAGAGGGAATAATGCAATAACTACAAAAGTTATCACAGCCCTCAGCAATTTTTACATAAGCATAGGAACTATTAGCGCTCAGATGCTTAAAGGTGCTTAGATTAAAATCCAGCGAATCAAAATAAGCTCCTTTTTTATTGATAAACTCTTGGATTCTATGACTGTAGGAGGTTCCCAAAAAAAGATCTACTTCTGGAAGTTCCTTTAAAAGGGATTCTTGATAACGCTGGGCTAAGCAGCCTGAAACAATAAGTTGATTACAGTTGAATTCTTTGAAATCAGCTAAATCTAAAATTGCTTCTATGCTTTGACTTACGGCTTCTTCAATAAATCCACAGGTATGGATAATGATGGTTTCCGCCTCCTCTGGTGATTCCAGGGGTAAATGCCCATAATCTACCAGCAGGCTTTTCATATGATTTACATCATCAGTGTTTTTTGCACAACCAAGTTCATGAATATAAAATTTCATCTAAATGTCTTCCTATTTGTTCTAAAATATCAGGGGCATCACTTTCAAACTTATTTTCTACCCTATAAGTGTTTTTCTTAATACTATGTTTATACAAGGGATCATAGTACAAGGTAAGCAAAAGTTCTATTGCTTTTTTCATTTCACCTGTACTAAGTAAATTAACAAGTTTCTCACATGCCTTGTACCCTAATTGACGCTTTAATTTCCAAGTGTCACGGATTAATTCATCTATATTGTCTACAAGGTCTGCACCATATTCATCATGCAATAAGTCAACGCGGCTTTTAAGACTTGCTTCCAAGTAAAATATCGGGGCCTTAAGCATCTTAACGTGAAGATCTTTAGGTAAATGTAATTTACCGATTTTTGATGATTCAGCTTCAACTAAAATCATTTTACCAGATTCACGTATCCCATGATAAATATCACTTTCAAATTGCTTTTGCGAAGGCTGGTCTTTAAGACCAATATCACCAAAAACAGAACCCCGATGGTTTGCTAGAGATTCAAGGTCCAATATATCGTAGTCTGATTTTAATTGATGGAGTAGATTGGTCTTTCCTACTCCAGTATATCCTTGAAAAAGAATAATTTTTCTTTTTTCTATTTGTCGGGGCATATCATCTAAGACAAAACGTCTATAACTTTTATACCCACCAATTAGGAGATGAACAGAAGGATTGTTCTCAAAGAGTTTATAGACAGAAGCAGAACGCATACCACCTCTAGCACAGTAAAGGATGACTTCTCTATTAATAGTGGCATTATTTATTTGAATCAATAGGTTTTCTACCCGAGGAAGTACATGCTCAAGCCCTTTATCTATTGCCTTTTCTCGTCCTTCTTTTTTATATATGGATCCTATAATTTCCCTGGATACATCATCAAGTAGGGGTAAAGAGGTGGCAAAAGGAATATGGGAGTGACCATATTCCTTTGGACTACGCATATCAATAAATAAATAGTTTTTTAGAAGAGCTTCTTCTACTGTTAATTCCATGGTTCCACTTCCTCAAAGTCACTAACCAATACATCTCTTGGTTTACTAGCTTGGGGGGGACCGACAATACCCATTTCAGCCATATTATCAATAAGTCTTCCAGCTCTATTATAACCGATTCGAAAACGACGTTGAAGCATACTGGCTGATGCACTTTTCATTTCAATAACAAGTCGAATAGCATCTTCAAGATACTCATCATCAAACTGACTTTCTATCCTAGGGGAAGTTTTTTTAACAATGTCTTCCTTGTAGTCTGTTTGAATGTTTTGGTTTTTAATAAAATCAACAATACTTCCTATTTCTTCTTCGGAAAGAAAACAGCCCTGTACTCTTTTTGGCCTGTTGCTACCAAAGGGAAAATAAAGCATATCACCTTTACCCAGTAGTTTTTCTGCCCCACTCATATCTAGAATAATTCTTGAATCAACAGCAGAGCTTACGGCAAATGAAATACGTGAAGGGATATTGGTTTTTATTTGGCCTGTAATTACTTCAGCCGAGGGTCTTTGCGTAGCTACAATAAGATGAATGCCAGCAGCTCTGGCCATTTGCGATAGACGGGCAATACTATCTTCTACTTGGGCTTGAGCAACCATCATAAGATCTGCAAGCTCATCAATAATAACAACAATACGTGGCATTTTTTCGTCTTTAAGCTTCTTATTATAGCTTTGAATATCTTTGACCTTATTTTCAGCAAAGGCTTCATAGCGCCGAGTCATTTCATTAACTGCCCAACCTAGCGCCAGGGCTGCTTTTTTGGGTTCTGTTACCACAGGCAAAATTAGATGTGGAATCCCATTGTAATTACTTAGCTCCACGACTTTAGGATCAATCATTAAAAGCTTTACTTCATCAGGACTGGACCTGAAAAGAAGGCCAGCAATAATAGTATTTATACATACACTTTTACCTGAACCTGTACTCCCTGCAATAAGAAGATGGGGCATTTGCGCCAGGTCTGCTACAACAGCTTTTCCTGTAATATCTTTTCCAAGGGCCACAGCCAGCTTGGAATTAACGTTTTTATATTCTTTGCTTCTTAATATTTCATAAAGAGAAACTGGATCTTTTTCTTTATTAGGTATTTCTATGCCAATGGTACTTTTTCCTGTAATAGGGGCCACTCGGACCTGGGAAACAGCCATATGTAGAGCAATATCATCTGCAAGGCCAGTTATTTTTGAAATTTTTGTTCCCGCCTCTAGCTGGATTTCAAAACGATTGACGATGGGACCCTTAACTACTTCAAGAACTTGAGCATTAACAGAAAAAGTATTCATTATTTCTTCTAGTTTTCTGGCTAGTTCCAGCATTTCTTTCTTTTTTACCGTTTTCTTTGTGGAGTTTTTAGTTCTTGTATGAAGCAAGGAAATCGGTGGTTTTAGATAAGATACAGTTTTAGTTTTATTTAGTTCTTCCAGGCTTTTGTTAAAGGCTTCAGTCTCAGAAGGTGTTGGCTTTTCAAGAACTTTTTCGATTTTTTCTTCCTCTTGATTTTCTTCTTGAGGTAGTGAGATGATTGGTTCGTTTTCTTCTTCTAGGTTCACCTGGATATAATCATCACTTAGATTAAACTCTGGCAATGCTTCATTAGCCCTAGCCTTTTTCAAACTCTCGGGTTTTCTAGTAGAACCAAGTAAAAAAGATTCGTTTTCTTCTTTTGCTTGGTTAACCCTAGCCTGTGTCTTTTTTATATGGGCCTTATTT
>DASRNA010000150.1:0-5752 GCA_035647655.1 Clostridia bacterium
CTATAGATAAGGGCTTTTGTGCAAGAAGCTTCAAGCTAATAAAAGCTTCTTTTTCTTTCTTTCATTCTTTTATTTTGAGTCAGTTTGGGATCTACTAAGCCCCTTATTTATACCTACTAACTTTGGATATAAGGCCCTTATCACCTTGACAAATGCAAAGAATATTTCACCTGTGCTTGCCCGAGATAGTATAAGTCATTAGAAATTGGGGAAAAAGACCCTTAGAAGATAGTTATCATCTAAGGGTCCTTATTTAGTGCTTAGTAGTCAAAAAAGCCTTTTTTAGTTTTTCTTCCTAAAAGATTCGCGCGAACCATCTTTCTTAGAAGAGGATGGGCTCTGTATTTTGGATCTTGAAACTCACTATAGAGTACATCCATAATACTAAGGCAGACATCTAGACCAATAAGATCTCCCAGGGCTAAGGGACCCATGGGGTGATTGGCACCAAGCTTCATTGCATTATCAACATCTTCTGCACTGGCCACGCCATCGGCATAAATTCCTATACCTTCGTTTATCATAGGAATAAGAATACGATTAACAACAAATCCTGGAGCTTCTTCTACTCGGACTGGTGTTTTTCCAAGTTCTTCTGCTAGGGCGTTAACCTTTGCTTCTACCTCAGCAGATGTAGCTACACCACAGATTACTTCAACTAGTTTCATCATAGGTACGGGGTTGAAAAAGTGCATACCTATTACTTTATCAGGTCGATTTGTCGCAGAAGCTATCTCAGTAATAGAAAGGGATGATGTATTGGTTGCAAGTATAACATCTTCTCCTAGGAGTTCATCAAGCTTAGCAAAAAGCTCTTTTTTTGCATCCAATCTCTCAGAAGCAGCTTCAATAATAAAGTCTACATCCTTAAGATCTTCTAGATTGTTTGTCCCCTTAACAAGGGCGATGGTAGCATCCATTTCTTCTTGAGTCATACGTTCTCTTTTTACATTGCGCGCTAGGCCTTTTTCCATTGTGGCAAAGCCTCTGGCAATCGAACTTTCTCTTCTTGCCATCATAATAACTTCATGGCCCTCTTGAGCAAGAATTTGTACAATACCTGCTCCCATAGTTCCTGTTCCAATTACTCCAAATTTCATAATATCTCCTCTACCTCCTATTTAAAGTCAGCCTTTTTTTTATCTACAAAGGCTTGCATTCCCTCTTTTTGGTCCTGGTGAGCAAAACAAAGTGCAAATAAATCATTTTCTATTGAAATTGCACTATCACTATCTGTTTCCAGGCCTCGGTTTATCGCTTCTTTTGTTTTACTTACCGCTGAAGCTGAATTTGCTGCTATTTGGTTTGCCATTTCCATGGTCTTTTCCATCAGTTCTTCTGTTTCGACTAGTTGATTAAGAAGACCTATGCTAAGAGCCTCCTCTGCGCCAATGATTTTTCCCGTATAGATAAGTTCTTTTGCTTTGGCCCCACCTACAACTTTTGGAAGACGTACCGTTCCTGAAAAACCAGGAGTAATGCCAAGGCCGACTTCCGGCTGACCAAATTTAGCTTTTTTTGATCCAATACGAATATCACAAGAAAGTGCCAGTTCGCATCCACCCCCTAGGGCAAAGCCATTAACGGATGCTATAACAGGAAGGGGAAGCTTTTCAATTTTCCTAAAAACCTCAGAACCAAGTAGAGCAAAAACTTTGGCTTCCTCTACATCCAAAGACAACATTTCTTTAATATTAGCTCCAGCTACAAAGGCTTTTCCTTCGCCTGTTATTACAATAGCTCTTAAGTCCTTGTCCCTAGCTGGTCCATCTACCCAGGCCTCAAGTTCCCTTAAAGTTTGGCTATCCAGCGCGTTAAGAGTTTTAGGGTTGTTTAATGTAAGAAGACCTACCCTATCCTTAACATGCCACTTAAGTCGTAAGTAATCCATCCAAACCTCCTCAAATTGACAGTTCTTTAACTAAGTTAATTGTAACAAATAAATATCCAAATTGCAATTACAATTAAATAGCGACTCCCAAACTTGGAAAAGTCGTTATTTAATACCAAGGTCTAACTAAGTAAAACAATAAGCAGAATAAAAACCACCCTCTCATACCATACTTCCTTCCTAGCTATATTTAGAAAGGACTTGTCCTGTCTAGCATTCTATCCAAAAATCAGCATGGATATAAAATAGTAAGCTAAAAGAATTATCAGTACATAGGGCAATAAGGCAAGAAAAGCACCTAATATAAGAGCAAGCATATCCCCTTTTTCTAACTGCGTTTCTCTTCTTAACCTACTAAGTTTTTCGTTTTGTTCTTTTGCCTTCTGCCTTCTAGATTTTAGATCATTTTCTGGTTTTTTGGAAAACATCATAGTTTAGCACCACTAAAGTGGCAGGCTACAAAATGATCTTCTTCAGCCTCCCTATATTCAGGAATTTCAACCTTACAGATGTCTTGTGCTATTGGACACCTTGTATGGAACTTACATCCTGGAGGAACAATAATATTAGAGGGAATGTCGCCTTGTAGCAAGATACGTTGTTTGTTTCTCACTCTTTCTAAATCTGTCTCAGGAATAGCTGAAAGAAGCGCTTTTGTATATGGATGCAAGGGGTTTTCATATAATTTCTTTTTCTTTGCATACTCAACTATATCACCCAAGTACATCACACCAATTGTGTCACTTATATGCTTAACAACAGATAAGTCATGTGAAATAAACAAATACGATAAACCAAACTCTTTTTGCAAATCATTTAACAAGTTAATAATCTGAGATTGTATGGATACATCTAGGGCTGAAACAGCCTCATCACATACAATAAACTTTGGTTTAAGTGCTAAGGCACGCGCAATCCCGATTCTTTGACGTTGACCACCTGAAAACTCATGGGGATATCGATAGATCATATAGTCATCGAGTCCACAGGTATTCATAATTTCTTTTACATATTCCTCAAGCTTATCAGAACCCTTCTTAAACATTTTATGCTCATGCAAGGCTTCTCCAATAATCTGGCCAACAGTCATCTTAGGATTTAAAGAGGAATAGGGGTCTTGGAAAATAATTTGCATTTCGCGTCTAAGGGGGATCATTTGCTTGTCAGTATAGTTGGTTATATCTTTTCCATCATAAAAAACTTGGCCATCAGTCAGCTTATAGAGTTTAAGGATTGCTCTACCTAGGGTAGACTTACCACATCCAGACTCACCAACCAATCCCACAGTCTCCCCTTCATGAATTTTAATACTAATACCGTCATTAGCTTTTACAGATAGTGGTTGTCCATCAAGCTCTGTAAGTCTTTCGTGTTCAGCTAGTAAATCATATAATTCTTTTCCAAGGTCTTGGCGCTCATTATACATTTTTACTAATTCCTTGATACGAATTCTTTTGTTAAACTTTTCATTATATAGGTCAAGAGCCTGCTGTCTTACTCTTTTTATCTTATCTTTTTCATCTCTTTTTTTGCCTGTAGGGAAATACTGCTTAAGATTTCTTGTTTCTACTAAAACTTTACTCATGACGCCCCCTTGTTTTAGGATAAAAACACCTAACTGAATGTCCACTCTCTAGCTCAACAAGTCCAGGCTTCTCATTAATGCATTTTTCGGTAACATACTTACATCGGGTTGAGAACCTGCATCCTAGAGGTAGTTTAAGTGGATGGGGTACACTTCCTTCAATTTGTTCTAAATATTCTACTTCTACATCCAGCATTGGAATCGATTTAAGTAGCCCTTCCGTATAGGGATGAGAATATTCAGAATCTCTATCAAAGATGGTGTCTACAGGAGCTCTTTCTACAATTTCTCCTGTGTACATTACTGCAACATCATCAGCTAGTTCAGCAATCGCCCCCAGGTCGTGGGTGATAAACATAATAGCTGTATTGAGTTTTGTCTTTAAATCATTCATCAATTTAAATATCTGGGCTTGAATGGTAACATCCAGGGCCGTTGTTGGCTCATCTGCAATAAGAAGAAGAGGTTGACAAGCAAGAGCCATTGCAATCATAACACGCTGCCTCATACCCCCAGAAAGTTGGAAAGGATAATTGTAAATTACATTTTCTGGATTTGGTATTTGCACTTCTCTTAAAAGCTCTATCGAGGATGTCCATGCTTCTTTTTTAGACATTTTTTGGTGAAGAATCAAAGATTCACTGAGTTGTTTACCAACTCTATGAACTGGATTAAGCGAAGTCATAGGCTCCTGGAAGATCATAGAAATATCGTTACCCCTGATATCTCTTAGTTCAGACTCACGAGCTCCTACTAGGTTTCTACCTGCAAAAAGGATTTCCCCTTCGACAATTTCTCCGGGTGCATCTAACAAGTTAAGAATACTAAAGGCCGTAACCGATTTGCCTGATCCAGATTCACCAACGATACCAAGTGTTTTGCCTGGTTCAATAGTTAAATCAACGCCTTGTACGGCCCTAACTGTACCCTTATTGGTAAAAAAGTAAGTGTGCAAATTTTTAATTTCAAGTAAATTTTTATTCATTTACACAGCTCCTTTATTAGCATTTCGCTCTGCTTTGGCCAGACTTTTTTGTAGTTTTCGTCTTCTTCTAGTTTCTTTTCTTTCGGCCTTGGTAGAATACTGAGCTTTAGGGTCAACAGCTTCTCGAAGACCTTCTCCAATTAAGTTAATGCTCATAATAAAGGCAAATAACATAGTCCCTGGGAAAACCCAAATCCACCAATAGTTCCTTAGATTCGTACTGTTTTGAGAAGCCCTAGATAGTAGCGCACCCCAAGTAGGAATCGGCTCTGTTACCGATAAGTTCAAGAAGGATAGGAATGCTTCACCTAAAATCGCTGCCGCAAAGGTAAGTGTCGCAGAAACCACAACTGTTGAAAGCACATTAGGAATTAAGTGTCTTATGATTTGGTTTCTTGTCTTTATTCCAAGGGCTTTTGTCGCTAAAATAAAGTCTTGTTCCTTCAAGGATAAAATCTGTCCTCTTACCAGTCTTGCAACACCAGTCCACCTTATAAAGCCCAGTATTGCAATAATTACAAATAACCTAAATTTAGCTGGCTTATCTCTAAATATGGCAGATATGGTATAGGCAAGTGCAAGGAAGGGAAAGGAGTAGATAATTTCTACTATTCTCATAATAACGTAATCAATTTTCCCGCCAAAGTATCCTGCCACAGAGCCCATAAAAACACCTATAACTATGGCCATAACGGTTGATAAAACACCTACCTGCAAGGAAATCCATCCACCCTCAAGAACCCTGATAAAGGTGTCTCGACCATACTGGTCCGTACCAAAGGGATATTTAAGACTTGGTGGTAGATATTTGAGTGATGCATCCGTTTTAGCAAAATTATATCCCGTAAGTTTTGTGTAAAAGTGTGTCACTACAATAAGGGATACAATAAAAAGAAATAACCAAAATCCAACCATTGCTAGTCTATTGTGTTTGAATTTAATAATAATTTGTTGAGTCGGTGATAAAATGACTTCATCAGCTGCGCTAAAACCAGTGTTATCTTCTAAATTAGCCATCAAATCCCTTCCCTTCTCTGATTCTTGGGTCAACAATCATATATCCAACATCAATAAATATATTTCCCAATAGGGTTAGTAGTCCAAAAAACAGTAGTGCAGTTTGTAATACTGCTCTATCTTTATATGAGTAAGCATTGCCTAATAAAAATCCCATGCCTGGATAGGCAAAGATTCTTTCAACAACAATCGAGCCACCGAATAAACTAGGTATATACATACCTATAAGTGTAACAACAGGTATAAGAGCATTTTGGAAAGCATGCCTATATAT
>DASRNA010000151.1:0-2776 GCA_035647655.1 Clostridia bacterium
CGGGGTGCCTTTCTCTCTGGCTGGGGTTCGTTTTTATTCAGCGGCCTTTTCCCGGGATTTCCTTCTAAAACCTTCAGGGCTGTTGGTTTAGGTTTCCTTCCCCGTGTCGCCATAGCCTTTCACCTCCTATAAGAAAAAAGAGCCGATCATTCAGCTCCTTTTGTAAACATTCTTAATCCTTCCCAGCTCCGGGGTCTTGCAGATAATAACAAGTCACATTTTCAAATGTCTCTGAGGGTATTTTGCTACTTCCTAATCCCCGGAAAGTTTAGGTTCCCTCTTTTTACTGCCTCGTGTTCAGCATCCGCCGCCTTTTTATATTCTGGATCCTCCCTCTCTTTTCCCTTACAATCCATACAGATACAGTCCTTATTAAACATAGACATTATTCTGCCATTGCTTAAATCTTTACCACACCTATCACAATTTTTTTGTGTAAAAAACTTATCCATCTTCCACCTCTCACTCTACCTCCACGTAATCCATAATTACAGCCAAGGCTTCATGGTAGCTGCCTGATTGGGTGACTCTTTCAGTCATCTCTTGGGCTTGGGCCCCAAGTCCGGCTCTTTTCAAGGTTCTTCGAGCAATACCCAGCAGATTAAAAATGTTGCCATCCTCACCGGTAAGTTTGCATCTTGGTTTAGTCATTTAGGCTTCCTCCCCAAGCGGATTTCTGAAAGCGCTATTACCGGAAAGATTTTTAAGCAATACCTTTCTAGCAACTTTATACTCATCACCAATCATCCCCAAGTTCAGAAGCCAAGTCCTAAAAGAAAATTTCTCATTATCAGTAGACCTTACCTTTGCGGCCAGATTCCGCTTACGCCGCCGGGCATTAATATTGGCGAGCTTTAAAAGCTGGGTGGCTGCCTGCACCTTCTCCGGATTTTTTTCATAGGTGTCTAACCTAAAAACAATGATTTCATCATCATAGTCAAAGTCAATAAAAGGGCAGCTTACCCCTTTCATAGCCTCTTTGAAATGTTCTAGGGTAAACATCCTCTCCTGCTGCAAAGCAGCAATAATCTCCTCACTAACCAGGTCGCTTTTTAAATCCAAAGCCTTTTTTATTAAAGGTTGGTTGTTATAGATTAGGTGTAAAAGATTCCTTAAGCCCTTCCCGTCATAGCCTTCTAAGGGAATTTGCACATTCAAAGTTTCCAGTCCCATCTCCTCCTTCGAGCCACTTTCCAACAACTTTTCTGGCTCTACTGCCTGTCCCTGCGCATCTAAAATGCTGCCATGCCGGTCAACGGTGTAGTCACCTACTTGATAGGCAAAGCTGGGTGCCCCTAGGTAAACAGAGTCTACTTCAAGGCGTTGACTAAGCAGGTTTACCAGTTCTTTTCTTGACATCGTACATCCCTCCTGTAGTTTTTGGTATGTATATACATCACTCAAAAACACAGGTAAGTCAAGGATTATATGGCATCTTGATAAAGTATCTTCCGTCCATCCCTAAGCAGGAAAATCCCATCATCGCCGGCAGATTCAACATATCTTTTAACGATTACATCACAGTATTTTTCATCCAGTTCCACTGCGTAGCAAATCCTGCCCGTTTGCTCACAAGCAATAATGGTTGAGCCGCTACCGGCAAAAGGCTCCAGCACAATGCAATTGGTCATGCTACTATTTTGTATGGGATAAGCTACCAAAGGTACTGGCTTCATAGTTGGATGCAATTCTGATTTTGTTGGTCTATCAAAGTTCCAAATGGTTGTTTGTTTTCTGTCCGCATACCAGCGGTGTCTACCGGTGGGCTTCCAGCCATAAAGGATTGGCTCATGCTGCCATTGATAATCAGATCTGCCTAGCACCAGGGATTGTTTAGCCCAAATACAGACATTGGCTAAATGAAAGCCCACATCTTTGAAAGCCTTTCTAAAATTGAGCCCCTCGGTATCAGCATGAAAGATGTAGGCTGCAGCACCATCATCTAAAAAACTATAAATGTTTTTAAAGGCCGCAAGTAGAAACTCATAAAAGTTCGCATCATCCAAGTTATCGTTTTTAATTGTTCTTTCGTTTTCCCTACCCCCTGTATAATTTACATTGTAGGGCGGGTCAGTAACACATAGATTGGCCTTTTTCCCTGCCATTAAAACTTCATAGGTTTTAGCCTCAGTGCTGTCTCCACATACTAGTCGATGTTTCCCTAATAACCACACGTCCCCTATCTGGGATATTGGCTCATCTATTTCTTCTAAGGCTTTATCGGCATCAAAATCATCATCTTGCACATCTTTGTCATGGACCTTGCTAAATAGGTCTTCTATCTCCGCAGCGTCAAAACCGGTTAAGGAAATATCAAAAAGCTCCCCGTCTAATTCACCGATTAAATCGGCAAGTTTGGGCAAATCCCACTCACCACTAACTTTGTTTAAGGCAACGTTTAAAGCCTTTTCCTGGGTCTGGTCTAGATCCACCACAACACAATCAATCTCGTCGTGGCCTTGTCCTACCAATATTTTTAATCTCTGATGTCCGCCGACAATGTTGCCGGTCCTTTTATTCCATACGATGGGCTCCACATAGCCAAAGGTCTCCATGGATTTTTTAAGTTTTTCGTATTCCGGATCCCCTGGCTTTAAATCCTTCCGAGGATTGTATGTGGCCGGATTTAGTTTCTCTAGCGGTATTTTTTGAATATCCATGATTACATCACCCCTTTTAGCGTAGATAGGGCTTTTACCCCCCTCCTTGAATTTCGCGAATTCTTGCGTGTTGCCCCGCCGCCGCTCCTGGGGCCACAGGTTGTAGGGATTGATAC